>NZ_CP097800.1:4392500-4660000 GCF_000612545.2 Streptomyces sp. PCS3-D2
CGTTCCGCCTGCACCGAGCTGAGCCAGCGGGGCTACCGCAAGGCGGAGCCCGAATGCATGAAGAAGCGGGAGACCTCTCAGGTGCTCACCAAGGTTTTCCAGGGCCTGCGGTTCACGGGAATGTAGCCGGCGGCGGTGGCAGCCGAGCTGGGCCTCACGTCGGACGAGATGAACAATGTGCTCTTCGGCCTGACGATGACGATGGTCGGCGGCGAAGGCCAGCGAGCCGCATTGGAGCCTCGGCGCGCCTTGTCCCTGGTCTGAACGGCCGATGCTCATCCTCGCTTTTGCCCTTTGGCGCTCCGTTCCTGCAGGGGCTCCTGAGGACCGCAACGATGAGGTGGAAGGGATGACCGCCGAAGGTTCGAGCGCACCGGACGGCGCGGGATGAACGAGGTCGCCGGGCCTCGGGGCGACGACCGGACGCCGCGCGAACGCCCGAGGAATGGGGAAGCCGGCGGCCCGCGGCTCGAAGGCGGTCGTCGAGGAGCTGGACCCGGCGACCGGCACAGGGGGCAGAAGGGCCTCGATGCAGGGTGTGCGTGTTCCTGCCTCACAACCGGTGCAGCGAGGCTGGCGCGCTGTTTGATCACCCAGGCGATGGCTCGTCCTGCGGCATCACGAGTAGCAGGTACGAAGATGTCGCCACTCCAGCCGAGCCTGCAAGGTGTACGAGCGGGTTACCCGACAGCGTCGCCGTCGAGGTCCAGGCGGATCAGAGCCAGCGCCGCGGCGATCTCGACGGTCATCTCGTCGTCGGAGCCGAACACCATGCACATGTCCTGATGGAGCGGTTCGAGGACCTGCCGGGCTTCGGCGGCTCGGCCCTGGGCGAGCAGCAGCATCCCAATGTTGTGCCGCAGCTCCACCGCTTCCTCGCTCACGTCACTGTCGACGGCCCGCACCACGTTCAGCACGCCCTGGAGCGCGGCGAGCGCGTCGGTGACCTGGCCTAGTTCGGCGCGGCACCGGGCCGCCTGGGCGCGGCAGGCGCGGGACTGCTCGCCAGTGGGCCCGGCGATGCGGGCGTAGGCGTCGGAGAGTGCCTCGAACTCGGGCAGGGCGGCCCGGTAGTCGCCGCCGAGGAGGCGGATGGCCGCTCGCTGGCGGCGCAGCGCCAGAACGGCCTTGCTCTCGGAGCCGAGGGCGAGGGCCGCGGGTTCGATGATCTCGCCGAGCACCTCGGCGGCCTGAGCGAACCGCTCCTCCTCCAGCAGGGCGTCGGAATGGGCGTACGCCGCCTTGATGTCCTCACGCAGTTGGGCGGGAACGGGCACCGGCCGGGCCCCCGGGAGGACGGCCGTGGGCGGCACATCATCAGGTACGGGCGACTGGGCGCGGGCGCGGGGCGCGAAAGGACGACGGAAGACGCCCGTCGGGTCGGGCGCGCCGGCCGGCCCGGCGTCCGTCGTGCCGGGCTCCTGGCCCGGAGGCGGCAGGAACGGCAGCAGCCGCGCGTACACCTCCTGCGTGTCGGCGGGCCGCGCCTCGGGCGCCTTGCGCAGCAGGTGCAGGACCAGCTCCTCCAGCGCCTCGGGGACGTCGGGCCGCAGCTGCCGCAGCGGGGTGGGGGCGGCGTTGACGTGCTGGTACATCAGCATGTACTCGCTGTCCGCCTCGAACGCGAGTCGTCCACTGAGGAGTTCGTGCAGCACGCAGCCCAGCGCGTACAGATCGGTCTGCGGGGTGATGCGTCCGCCACGCACCTGCTCAGGCGACATGTACTGGTGGGTGCCGATGGGGCTGCCGGTGGCGGTCAGTTTGGTGACGTCGGTGCGCAGGATCGCGGCGATGCCGAAGTCGAGGACCTTCACGGTGCCGTCGCGCGCGACGAGGATGTTGCCCGGCTTGAGGTCGCGGTGGATCACCGGGACGTCGTGCGCGTATGACAGTACGGTCGCGACCTGCGCGGCGACGGCCGCCGCCCAGCTGACCGGCAGCGGCCGGCCGGGGTCCAGGTAGGCGGACAGCGGTACACCGTCGACGAGCTCCATCACCAGGAACAGCCGCTCGTACGATGCGTCGAGCACCGCGTCGTACACCTGCGGCACGCCGGGGTGCTGGATGCGCGCGGTGATGCGGGCCTCGCGGCGGAAGCGCTTGGCGAACTCCTCGGCCAGTTGCGGGGAGGTGACCGACGCCTGCCGGATGAGCTTCACGGCGACGGGCCGGTCGAGCACGGCGTCGTAGCCGCGCCACACATCGCCCATGCCGCCGTGGCTGAGCTCCTCCAGGAGTTCGTAACGGTCGGAGATCGCCTCCTGCGGCACCTTGCCCCCGGTGTGCGTGATGAACGGTCACGGTCAGGGGTCAAGTGTGGCCGCTGCGTCGATCTGCCGTCCAGCGATCACGGTGCGCAAAGGGCCACGGGGCCGCCGACCGCTGGGACCGGCACGCGCCTTCTGCACAGTGAGCCGAGTTGAAGAACGCCACCACTTCGGAGATCCGGAAGCCGACCGACGGATCAGGCTCAGCCTTCCTGGTCGAGATCCTCCTCGTTCCCGCGCCGACGGCGCGCCAGCTCGACGATCCCGCTGGTGACCTTCCCCGTCATCGAGCCGGCCCGGTCGAGGGTCTCGTTGCCGAGGCTTCTGGCGGCACCGACGCCCTTTGCCCCTGTCTCGAGCGCCTTGTCCCTCGCCTCCGCGGCCGCGTGCACCCATCGTCTCGCATCCGATGATCGGCGGCCGGACTCAATTCCGAGCCGCCCGTGAAAGTCATGGACGCCGGTCGCGACATGGTTGCTCGACTGGACTATGGCCGGGGACTTGGTCGGGTGCAGCAGCACCTTCGCGTTGGCGGTGGCGGCAGCCGCATTCATCCGGGCCACCAGACGCTCGGTGCTCCGCGAGATGAGATCCAGCCTGTTCTGTCGGGCAACCCGAAGCCCGAGGCGATGCCGGTCCAGCTCCTCCGGAGCCGTGTCCAGCACTCGGTCGAGTTCGAGCACGGCGATCGCGTCCTGAAGCTGGAAACAACGAGCCAGAACGGCGAGCCACTCCTGAGCCTTGGACTCTGCTTCGGCGGCCGCCGTGGCGAGATCGGCAATTTTGGACTGGCTCTTGCGCTCCACCTTCTCCGCGAGTGCATCGAGTTGACCCAACGCGTACGCCTGGGTGTCTGCGATCGTCGCCGGCGCCGCCTGCACCTTTGACCACGTTACGTCGGAGACCCGGCCCACCTGCTCTCGGATGGTCATGGTCTCCTCGATCACGAGGTCCACGCCGATCATGCGGGCCAACGCAGCGTTCTTCTGGGCGCGGAGCACGTCGTCGACCTTCTCGTCGATCGCGGCGAGGTAGTCGGTGATCTCGTCCATGGTCTGCTGCATCGCGAGCTGCGCCATGATCCCCGCGGCACCAGCCAGACGCGCCGGGTTGGTCAGAAACGAGCCGGCCCCCTTCTCGATCTGGAGCCATGACTTGATCGAGCCGGGTTTGCCCAACATGGCATGGCTGACGCCTGGCGTCTTGGTTTCCATCAGCCCGAACTTCTTGAGACGCTGCGCGGAGTCCGTGGTCAGCTTCACCCAGCGACCGGAGTTGGCGGCTATCTCTGAACCTGCCTGCGCGACGGCAGCCCCGGCGTCGAAGACGGACTTGAGCCGTCCTGCTCCGAGGTCCTTCGACGGCAGTCCCTCCGAGGCGAGGAAGCGTTCGACATCGGTCGGATTCCCGATGACCGCCAGTCCGTCACCGTCACTGATCAGCTGAATCGCGTTGTCCATTGCCCGCTCCTGAAGTGGCTTTTCGCAGTTGAGGGGTAGTGCGGTGAGCACGGCGGTCGCCGTGCAGGAGCCGAGGTCTTCCTCCAAAGGACGCCCCGGCCGGCGCTTCCGGCCGGGGCGTACGCATCAGAAGTCGTCGTCCAGGCCCTCTTCGCGGCGGATCATCCGCCAGGCGGCCTTGCGGGCACTGCGGTCCAGGCTGGACTTGAAGCCCTTGTCGGGGCCGAAGTACTGGCGGCCCATGCCCGCGATGGTGTCGATGTGGTCGGCCATCTTGTCCGCGAAGACGTTGTCGAAGACGAGGCCGAAGTTCTCCTCGTCGTTGACGACGGCCGCTGCCCGCACCTTCGGGTCGGCCTTGGCCTCCTCGAACGGGCGGATGACGTCCTGCTCGGTGAACTCGGTGCCGAAGCGTTCGTTGAACTTGTCGATCAACTGCGAAAGCAGCGACTTCTCCACTTCCTTGGCACCGCCCGAGCCGTCGCCGAAGCCCTGCATCGTCGTCGGCCCCTCGGAGGTGAGGGAGACGTCGTACTCGCCGGTCTTCTCCACCCGCATGTGGCTGAGGTCGATCTCGCCGATGTCCACGCCGCCGTCCGCCCGGCGCGGCAGGCGGTTGAGGAGGTAGCGGCCGTAGAGGTGCAGCCGCTCCAACTCGGCGTCCTGGTAAGGAACGATCTGTGCGAGGAAGCCGTACTTCCTGACGTAGTCGTTGAGGTCGGCACGGAAGCCTTCAGCGGTCTCCTGGTCCTCCGTGTCCTCGCTTTCGAGCAGGGGCGTGAAGCGGGCGACGGCGGGGGACAGTCGCCGGTACAGCTCGGCGTGCAGCTTCTCCCACTTGGACTGCGAGCCCGCGGCCTTCTCCTTGGCGGCGAAGTACGCGGCGGCGAACTCGTCCATCTCCTGCCCGGACAGGATCGCCGCCTGCATGACCCGGCTCTGCGCGGTGTAGAGCAGGTTGGGGTCGGAGGGGAGGGTGTTCGCCTCCTCGAAGTACGGGCGGAAGGAGTCCTGTATGTCGTTCGCGTCGTACGAAGTCCAGGACCGCCAGGTCCGCCTGGGTCTTGCGCTCGGCGGTCCGGTTCAGCCGGGACAGCGTCTGGACGGCGGAGATGCCGGTCAGCGACTTGTTGACGTACATCGTCGTCAGCAGCGGCTGGTCGAAACCGGTCTGGTACTTCTCCGCCACGACCAGGATCCGGTACTCCCGCTGGCCCGCACCGCCGGCCCGGGCGGCCTTGTCGTCGGCACGCGTGTACGCGAACGCCTTCGGCAGCGCGCTCTCCGACAGCCCGCCGTTCTCCTTCGGCTCGGTGGTCTCCTCGCCGTCGACCGTGAGCGAGCCGGAGAAGGCGACGAGGACCCCCAGGTCGGGGTACTTGGTGTCGTAGTCCCGGTCCTTGATGTAGCTCTTGATCGCGCGCGCCATCTGCACAGCGGACTGCCGGGAGGCGGTCACCACCATGGACTTGGCCCGCCCGCCGAGACGGCCCCGACTGTGCGCCACGAAGTGCTCCACGATCACCTGAGCGTGCTGGGCGACCGTCGAGTCATGGGTGAGCGCGTACCGGGCGAGCAGGCCGTTCGCCTTCGACGGGTCGACCTCCCGCTCGTCGGGGTTCTGGTTCACCAGCTTCCAGTACGTGTTGTACGTGACGTAGTTGCGCAGCGGGTCGAGGATGAAGCCCTCCTCGATCGCCTGCCGCATGGAGTACGTGTGGAAGGGCCGGTAGGCAGCCTTGCCGTCGATGTCCTGGAGCGTGCCGAAGAGTTCGAGGGTCTTGGCCTTCGGCGTGGCGGTGAACGCGAAGTAGGAGAGGTTCGCGGCGCGGGAACGCTGCTCGGCCCTCTTCTTGAGCTGCTCGTCGAGGGTGGCGGCGGCCTCGGCCTTGACCGTGGTCGCGCCCACGTCGTCCGAGTCGGAGTCCAGGCCGAGGTCGCGCAGGGCGGACCGTACGGCGGTGGCGGCGTCACCGGACTGCGAGGAGTGCGCCTCGTCCACGATGATCGCGAAACTGCTGCCCTGGATCTCCGTGGGGTTGCGCTGCAGGTAGTCGAGCAGCGCCGGGAAGGAGTGCAGCGTGACGGTGACGATCTTCCCTGTGTCGCGGGAGAGCGCCTTGGCGAGCTGCTCGCCCTTCGCCCCGTACTTCTCGTCGATCTTCACGACGAGGCCCGCGGTCTGCTCGAAGTTGCCGACCGTTTCGCGGAGCTGGGCGTCCAGGTTGCGGCGGTCGGTGATGACGATGACCTTGTCGAACACCGGCACGCCCGGCTTGAGGCCCTTGGCGAGGGCTTCGGGGTCGAGCTCGCGCGGGTCGGTCGGGGTGTGCAGGTCGCTGAGGCGGTGCGCGAGCCAGCCGATGGTGTTCGACTTGCCGGACCCGGCCGAGGCCATGACCAGGTAGTCGTGGCCGGCGCCGTGGGTGGCGGCGTGCGCGGTGAGCTTCTTGACGGCGTCCCACTGCTGGAACCGGGGGAAGACCATCGTCTTCGTCGTGCCGCCGCCGGGCGTCTTGCTCTTGTGCAGGTGCACGAAACGCTGGAGCAGGTCCAGCCAGTTGTCCGGCCGCCAGACCTGCTCCCAGAGGTAGGAGGTCGCGTACGTGCCGTAGGTGGTGGGGGCCGGGTTGCCGGCGCCGCCGGGCTGGCCGGGGCCGTTGGAGCCGGTGTTGAACGGCAGGAAGCGGGTGTTCTTGCCCTTGAGCTGGGTGGCGACGAAGACCAGGTCCGGGTCGACGGCGAAGTTCGCGACGACGCGGCGCGTGAAGATCAGCTCGGTGGGGTCCCGGTCGGTCCGGTACTGCTCCTTGGCCTGCTCCACCCCCTGCTTGGTCAGGGGGTTCTTCAGCTCGGCCGTGGCGACCGGTATTCCGTTGAGGAAGAGGGTGAGGTCGAGCCGGTTGCCCCAGTCGGCTTGCTTCGTCGCGTACTCCAGCTCGCGGACGACGGTGAGGCGGTTGGCCCGGTAGCCGTCGAGCACGGAGTCGTGGGCGACGAGGTTCGGCTTGAAGTACGCGACGCGGAGGAGAACGCCGCGGTCCTTGACGCCGTTGCGGAGGACATCGAGGAGCCCGTTGGTGGCGATGGCCTGGTCGAGGCGACCGGTGAACCCGCGCTGCGCCTCGTTCGGGTCCCCGCCGTAGACGGTGAGCAGCTCGCTCCACTCGTCGGGCTGGGTCGCCCCGATGAAGGTGAACAGTTCGTTGGTGTCCAGACCGAGGTCGGCCCGGTAGTCCTGCGGACGCGCCTCGCGCCAGCCGCGCTCGACCATGGCGGCGACGATGGCCTCGCCGAAGGCGGACTCCGTGTGGATGGGGCTCATGGCTACGCGGTGACTCCGTCCGTTACGTTGCGCCCGCTGGCGGTGGATACGTCGAACTGACCGGTTACAGCAGCGGTGATCAAAGCTTGGCGACGCTCGCTCAATAGCGAGCCCTTACGCTTGACTCGATCAACGACTTGGTCAATCTCTCGGCAGCGTGCCGACATACGATCGACGCGACCTTCCTGCTCGTTCGGAGGCACATCAGGTACCCGAAGCTCCCTAATCACCCCTAGGGGGAGCCCCGGTTGAGCAGCCGCAGTGACCGAAATTCGCATCTGATCTTGCAGTCCGGTAGAGCGCAGGACAAAGGCGAGCCATTCACTGGAATACTCAGGAAGTGGGCGAAGAAGTGCCACATTTCGATCCAGCACAGATCGCGGGAATCCTGCTGGCGCTACAGCGCACGCGCCGATCGTCCCCTTGACCGAAAGAAGGACATCGCCAGCCATCATTCGAAGGGACTTCTCCAGAATTTTCGCATCGTCTTCGCTTACATGAGTGTCGAGCTCTGTGAGCCGAAGCTGTCCGCTGGACACGTTGCGCGCTGTAAGCAGCGGGACACCCAAGTCGACCCGTGGGGGCGGCTGATGCGTACCGTCCCGCAGAACTGAGAGATTCCAGAAGAGCTTGGTCGACGACCTGGACGACGCATCGACCTCGTGATCAATGACCGCCTTGCGGCGCTCGCCGAGCAGCCCAAGAAGCTTCTGGTCGCGCCTGTCCAAATGGTCGATGCGGGCGGTCTCGGCGTCAAGGAAGTCGGCGATGCGGCGTTGCTCCTCTGCAGGCGGCGGGGCCGGAACTGAAACGCAGTAGGCTGCCTCTCGCGACAAACCGGGTACACCCACGTCCTGCGAGGAGCCGCGAAGGTCAACAGCCTGCAGCACGTAGTACAGCCATCGCAGATTTGATGAGGTGAGGTACTTGTCGATGTAGTAGGCCGTATCGATCGCGAAGCCACCGGTAGGCACCCAATGGACGGATCCGTAACTACCCTTCCTGCCGACCACAATCCCAGGTGCCCCGAAATTATGCGCATTATGGCAGCCGGAAACTCCCCCCGACCCCACCACTGGATAGTCCCCATCGACTCTTGCCTCTGACGCCAGTGAGTCGCCATAGGCCATGCGCGTCACTCGACGCAGCGGCACCATGCCCTTCATTCCGTCACCTCACTCAGCAAAACCTGAATCTCCGCCTCCAGCGACTTCAGTTCCGCGTCGATCTCCGCCAGCGGCCTCGGCGGCTGGTACACGTAGAAGTGCCGCGTGAAGGGGATCTCGTAGCCGATCTTTGTCTTCGTGTGGTCGATCCACGCGTCCGGCACGTGCGGCAGCACCTCGCGCCTGAGGTAGTCCTCGACGTCCTCGCCGAGCGGGACGTTCTCGTAGTCCCGCAGGTCCGTGTCCGGCTCGGTCGCACCCTTGACCTTCTGGACCTCGCCCTCCGGGTTCCGGACGCCGATCGTCTCCCGTACCGCCTTCACGAACGGCGCTCCCGTCGGCCACGTCAGGCCGGCCGCGACCACAGCATCCTTGAGCGCGATGAACGACTCGGACTTCGTCTTCCAAGACGAGCCGAGCAGCGTACGCGCCGCCTCCACGAACTCCTCGCTCCGCTCCAGCCTCGCCACCGGCTTGGCCTCCGCCAGCGCGGACAGGGTCTCCTCCGTGACCTCGAAGCGCAGCTTCAGCGGCCGCTCCACGGTGATGCGCTGGAAGCCGAAGTCCTCGTTGGCGAAGACCTTGACCTTGCCGTGCAGAGCGTGCTCGGGGTCCTTGGCGACCTGCAGCGCCTCCGCGTACAGCCGGGTGATGTCGCCGATGTGGTCGGGGCGGCCGTTCGTCCCGTCGCCCAGTTCCTTGCGCTTGTCGCCGAGCGACTTGCGCATCTTTACCCACTGGTCGCGCGCGTCGAGCAGGACGACCTTGCCTTTGTGGTCGGCGTCCTTGCGGTTGGTGAGGATCCAGAAGTAGGTGGAGATGCCGGTGTTGTAGAAGAGCTGGTCCGGGAGGGCGACGATCGCCTCCAGCCAGTCGTTCTCCAGGATCCAGCGGCGGATCTTGGACTCGCCGGAGTCAGCTGCGCCCGTGAAGAGCGGGGAGCCGTTGAAGACGATGGCGATGCGGGAGCCGCCCCCGCCGTTGACGTCCACCGGCTTCATCTTCGAGATCATGTGCTGGAGGAAAAGCAGCGAGCCGTCGTTGATGCGCGGCAGGCCCGCGCCGAAGCGTCCGGCGTCGCCGAGCGACTGGTGCTCGTACTCGACGTCCTCCTTGACCTTCTTCCACTCCACGCCGAACGGCGGGTTGGCGAGGATGTAGTCGAACTTCCGGCGGGCGTGGCCGTCGTCGGAGAAGGAGTTGCCGAAGCGGATGTTCTCCGGGTCCTGGCCCTTGATCATGAGGTCGGAGCGGCAGATCGCCCAGGACTCGGGGTTGAGCTCCTGCCCGTACACCTCGACCGTCGCGTCCGGGTTGAGGGCGAGGATACGGTCGTCGGCGGCGCTGAGCATGCCGCCCGTGCCGCAGGCCGGGTCCATGACGGTGCGGACGACACCCGGCAGGCTGAGGGCGTCCGCGTCGGGCGCCACCAGCAGGTTCACCATCAGCTTGATGACCTCGCGCGGGGTGAAGTGCTCACCCGCGGTCTCGTTCGACTGCTCGGCGAAGCGGCGGATCAGCTCCTCGAAGATGTAGCCCATGTTGTGGTTGGGCACGACGTCGGGGTGCAGGTCGAGGTCGGTGAACCTGCCGATGACCTGGTAGAGCAGGTTCGCGCCGTCGAGCTTCCTGACCTGCTGGTTGAACTCGTACTTGTCGAGGACCTCGCGGGCGTTGTCGGAGAAGGCGCCCACGTAGATCTGCAGGTTCTTCGCCGCGTTCTGCGGGTCCGCCGCGATCTTCTTGAGCGTGAGGTCGCTCCGGTTGTAGAAGGAGTGACCCGAGGCCCTGCGCAGGAAGTGGCCGGTGTCGATGTCCTGGCCGGCGAACCTGTCGACGGTCTCGACGACCTTCTCGCGCGTCGGCTCCAGGACGCACTCCAGGCGGCGCAGCACGGTGAACGGCAGGATGACCTTGCCGTAGTCGGACTGCTTGTAGTCACCGCGCAGGAGATCGGCGACGGACCAGAGCTCTGCGTCGACCGGGTGGTGGGCGCCGTGATGCCTGGTCTGCCCCGCACCACGGGGCGCGCCAAGCTGCTCCTCCTGCACTCCGTCGCGCCGGCCGAGACCGCCCGACGGGCGAAGGCCCTCTGGTCCCAGCTGAGTCTGGGATGCCACTACCACCTGTACGAGCTCGGACCCACGTGCGACCAAGTGCGGGCCTGGCGGTTCGAGGCCGACGGCCTCGTCCGAGAACTGAGCCACTGACCATTCGTCACCGTCCGGTTTCGAGGCGCATCGACACCTGGCGCTCGCCGGCGACATCTACCTTCGCCTTGTCCCACTCATCCCACACCATGGCGTTATGTGATCACGACGTGCCGGGACTTTCCCGGGCACCACCCCTCCCTTGTACAAGCTGATCGGCCCGCTGCCCCAGGTGAAACCGGAGACAGCGGGCCCAAGGCATCCGTCAGGGGTCAGCCGGCAGCTCCCAGGGGGGAGGCCAGACCGAAGGCATGCCAGCGCTGCGCGTTGGAGCCGTTGCAGTCGAACAACACGAGCTGGGTGCCGTTGTCGATCCGTGCGTTCGGCAGGTCGAGGCAGCGGCCGGACTGCGGGTTGTAGAAGCCGCTCGCAGCAGTGGGGAGCCATCGCTGGCCCCCGGTTCCGTCGCACCCCGCGAGCTGAGCGGGGGTTCCGTTCGCGACGCCACCGCCTGCGGCGGTCACACACTTGCCGACCACGCGCATCTCGCCGTTCTCGCGGATCTCGAAGAGCTGGGGGGCGCCTGGGTCGGCGTTGCAGTCCCAGATCTGGATGCGGTTGCCCTCAGCGGTGCTTCCGTGGTTGTCGTCGGCGCATTTGGTGGCGCTGACCGCGGAGACGAGGGTGGTGCTGGTGGCCGAGGGGACGGTGGAGTGGTTGAAGACCGTCACGTTGCTGATGCGTCCCTGAAAGAAGGACGAGGGCTGGCCGGCATTCTTGAAGCGGCCCAGGACCAGCGAGCCGGTGGCGTTCCAGGCATTGGCCTTGGCGTGGTGGCCCGTGCCGGCGAGGGTGCCGTTGACGTAGAGGGCGATCAGTCCCGTCCGGTCGTCGTAGGTGGCGGTGAGCTGGGTCCACTCGTTGACCCGGACCTTGGCGGCGTCGTTGACGACGGCGGTCCGGTCGTAGTCCCAGTTGTCGTCGTCCTTCTTCGACAGCCCGAACTGCCACGTACCGTCCTGGTCGTGCCAGATCGCGAAGCCGCTGGACCGCTGCCCGTCCTGGCTGAGGACGACAGACTTCTCCTTGGACTTGGCCCAGGCGGAGACGGTGAAGCTGCGGGACGTGTCGACACCGGGGCCTGCAGCGGTGACGGTTCCGGACGCTGCGCCGTCGAGGGCGACGACCTGGGTGGCCGTGCCGGCGACGCTGTCCGCGGCCCAGGTGGCGCCAGTGGCGCTGAGTGTGGCGTTGTTCCTGCCGCGCAGGTCGGCGGCCGCAATTCCGGTGCCTTCGTTCAGCCTCCAGTGAGAGCTGGAGATACGGGCGTCGCCCATGGTGCGGCCGGTCTTGAATCCGGTGACCTTTCCGGAGGCCGCGGTGCCCTCCCAGGTACGCAGCCGGTGGAGGCTGTCCAGGGCCCAGAGGTCGGGAACGCCATCAGCACTGGTGTCGCCCGACGAGCCGATAACCGGATGGTCGGCTGCCTTGAGGCCGGAGCCGATCTTGATGCGTTTGGTGTGGTCGCCGAGGGCGGCAGGGTTCCCGGCGACGTTGGCGTACTGGTAGACGTCGCCGGTGATGTTGTCTCGGGCCCAGAGGTCGGGAAGCCCGTCGCCGGTGGCGTCGCCAGGGGCCAGCAGCGTGAGGTTGTCCCATCCGGAGGGGCTGAGGACGAGTACGACCGGATCGCGCAGCTCGCCCGTTGCACCGGCGCCCTGGAACAACACCAGCGAGCTACTTGTACCGTCGTTCTCCACTGTGAGCAGGTCGTTACGAGGTGCAACGCCTGTTTCCGGCAGCGCGTCCCCGACGGCGAGGATCTGGTTTACCCGGGTCCAGTTCTCGGCGTACTCGCTTCCGCACGGCCGGCCTGTCGCTGCGACGGTGCAGTCCTCTGTGTACGGCCGCTGGACGGGCATGGCTTTGGCCGCGTGGTAGTAGAGACCGCCATTGGCTGCGAGCCCGCCCTGGGTGAGGGAGTTGCGGTAGAGCGTGAGCTGTCCGTCGCGGTAGGCCCACAGGTCGTCGATGCGGATGCCGTTGCCGCCGCGGTGGGTGGTCAGCGTGCCCTTGCCCCAGCCCTTGCCTCCAGGGCTGTTGGCCGAGTTGGAGGCGATGACGCCGCCGACGGCCGGGTCGACGGCGGTCGGGTAGACGACGAGATCGCCGTTGTCGGTGGGGGCGATGAAGTCGACGCGCTCGTCGCCGGTGATGTCGCCGAGGGTCGTCTTGGCGTTCGGGTTGTCGGGCACGTAGAAGGCGTACGTGTGCTGCTGCGAGCGGTTGCTGGCGCGATCCACTGCCTGGACGCGAAGGATGTTGGTGCCCCAGGTCGTGGGGGTGAGTCTGATGGTGGCGCTTCCATCAGCGCTGACGTCGACCGATTTCGCGCCGCCCACCGGGATGGTTCCGTTGAGAGCCCACTCGTAGGAGATGACGCCGCTGAGTGAGTCAGTGGACTTCACTGTGAAGGTCCCCGGCTGGCCGATGTGCTGCGTGGAGCCGGGCAGGGTGCCGGAGGGCGGGTATTCGGCTGAGGTGACCACGGGAACGGAAGGCGGTTGGGTGTCCATGGTGAAGGTGCACCCTGTGACCCAGTTGGAGGTCATGTCGCCGTCACCACTCTGGACGTGCCACTTGTAGCTGTGGCCGTCCGCGAGATTGGTGGGGTGGGCGGACACCCAGTGTGTTCCGCTTGCTGCTCCGATCCAGCCGCTGTCGAAGGCGAGGCTGGAGTCGGCAGTGTCGTAAACGAGGAAGCGCGCGTCGTTCGGTTGCCCGTCCGGGTCGCCGATCCATGCGCCGATGCCGAGGCCGGCGTAGTTCGTGGCGCCGACCCAGCCGCAGCCGTTGCCGTTCGGGTTCTTCGGAGCCGGGTAGGTACCCAGCTCCCACGGGTCGTACGGGGGCCGGTTGTACTCGACGTACAGGAACGGAAGATTGTTCTTGTCGCGAGTGAACCGCTTGAAGGAACTGTTGCCGCTGCTCTTCGACTCATTGGAGGCGAAAAGCCCGTACGTGACGCTGCCGCGCCAGTGGTTGGCGGCGATGTGGTCGCGCACGTCCCACTCGCCGCGTGTCGTGGAACCTGGGCAGCCGGGGCCGCCCGCGCTGTTGAGAGCGGTAGTGCGCAGGACCTCCCAGTCGCGCGGCTGGGTGTTCCAGGTGATGTCGGAGAGCAGCGGTTCGGTGGAGTGCAGGTCCACGTTGTAGGTCCTGCTGCACGTCGCGTCCGCCGCATACGATTGAGTCGCGAAGAAGGACGCCTTTTTGATGCTCTTGCCGCCCAGGTCACTGGTGTCGAGCTGGACGTAGTAGCGCTCCAGCCCGGTTCTGGTCCGCCAGCGCTGGTAGCCGACGCCGGGGTCGTAGGTGTCGCCGTAATCGTCATAGCTGACGGTGGTGGGGTACGCCTCCTGGACCCATGCCCAGTGCTGCGTGCCGCGGCTGGTGGGCTGCCAGGCCGGGTCGATGTAGACCGGGTATGCCGTTGCCGGGTCCGCCAGGAAGGCCTGGTCAGGGGTCAGGACGAGAGACTCCTTGCCCAGCTCGGTCCGAAGTCGGGACACCTTTGCGAAGTCTCCTGGGCCATCGGTACCGGAGAGGGGTTTGGCAGGCTCGTCGTCCGAACCGGTCGGCGCGGTCCTCTTGGCCGCCTCGGAGAACGTGGCGGGGCTGGAGGACTTGGTGAGCGGGGACCGGACCGGGGCGGTGGAGTCCCACATCGTCGGGGTGGGTGCCTGGAAGACGGTACGGCCGGAGGCGTCGGTGGCCTTCAGGTTGCCGTGGCCGTCGGAGGAAACGGTCACACCCTGACCCTTGAGTCCTGTGGTCAGTCTGGCGAGCTTCGGATGCCTGGCGGCTTCCGCGGACTTGACCACGAGGATCTGCGAGATCCCGCCGGCCTTGTCGGCCGTCACCTTCAGATCGGTGCCCGGCACCACTTCGCGGTAGAGGGCGCTGTCGCCGTCCAGCGCAGGGGTGGGGAGCGGCTCAGGCCACGTCAGCACCAGCTGCTTGCCGTCCTGGTCCAGCGTGGCGAGTGGCGCGGTGCCTCCGCCAGACAGGGTCAGGCTGCCCACTGAGGCCTTCGGGCGGAGCGTGCCGTCGGTCGCCTTGACGAGGGTGGCGTCGAGATCGACCCACTTGCCGTCGCGCTTGGTGCGCAAGGGTGTGACGCTGCGCGTCAGGCCGAGGGAACCGTTCGGATTGGCCACCACGGTGTCGGTCTCGGTCGTCGCCGCCGCCACGGCTACGGGCTGCCCGGTGCGCTTGGCCTCCGCGATGGCGGCCTCCTCTGCTCGCTCCCGTTCGGTACTGGGCCGCTTCGGCGGCGTTTGGGCGGCCGGTGCTGCCGATCTGCCCACTCCGGATGCCGCCGACACGGTGGGCGCTCCGCCCACGGATGTGATGGTCAGGGCCAGCAAGACCATCCCTGCAACGGCGATCGGCCGACTGGCTGGTCGCCTCTCTCTCAGTGTGCCCCCCACGGCAAACTCCCCGGTCTGAATAGATGGCTGTCAACTGGGCGTGAACGCTAACAGCCCTTTACTCCCAGCCGCTGCGGGTGTGAATCTGGAATCGCAGATTCCTTGGAGCTTATTTCCACAATCGGGATCAATTGACTGACGTGATCGAGTCACCCTGCGGCCTGACGGGCAACTTTCGGTCATGTTTCGTCGGTGTGCACGCCGGTGGGGCACCCCTTGTCTGAATTGCTCTCGATTTTGCGATTTGCTAACACGCTAGGCTGCCAGGCCAATTGATCCACTCGGCGACCGTGGGGGGAATGCCGTGTCGGTACCAGCGGCTGGATTTCAGCCAGTAAGAAGAAAATCGAAGATTAAACAGAGCGTCGCGATTCCGGTATTAGTGGCGCTCTCGTTATTCGTCGGAGCAGGCACGGCCGAGGCCGCGCAGTGGCAGCCCAAAGAGCAGCGTCGCTGGTCACCGGGCAGCCTGAAGAAGGCCGAATCGGTCTCGGGGAAGAACGCCCCGAAACCGGAAGTTAAAACTCCGAAGGGCGACGGGGCGCGAGCATGGCGGCCGGTGGACGTGTACTGGCCACCCGCTTCACGGGCGGAAGTGGACCTGGGCGCGGTGGCGTCCGTTCCTCCGCGCAGCGATCTTCTCGCCGCGCCTGCGCCCTCCGGTGTCGCCGCGCCTCTCGCCGCCGATCCGAGCCGCGCGGGTGCTGCTCCCGTCTGGGTGAGCTCGGCGCCGGTCAAGGACGCGCCGCGCTCCGGTAAGGCTGCCGTGCAGGTAACGGACAGGTCGGCTGCGGAGAAGGCTGGTGTGCAAGGGCTGCTGCTCGCAGTCCGACCAGTCGGGGAAGCGCCGAAGGGCGGCCCTGTCAGGGTTTCGGTGGACGCCTCGTACATCGCGGGAGCTTTCGGCGGCGACTGGCTGTCCCGGGCTCGCCTGGTTGCTCTGCCCGAGTGCGCGCTGACGTCTCCCGAGCGGGCGGAGTGTCGTACGCAGACACCCCTGCCGACCGCGAAGGACGGCAACCGTGCCGGGTTGCTCAGCACGGAAGTGACTCTCAACGGCGCCTCGACAGCGGGCGGCGAGCGTGCCGGCAGCGCCTCGGACGCCGCAGGCGGGGCAACCGTGATCGCCGCATCAGCGGCTCCGGGCGGCCCGGCTGGTACCTATACGGCCACCAGCCTTGCCCCCTCCGGCAAGTGGACCAGTGGCAGCAACGCGGGCGGCTTCTCCTGGTCGTACCCGATCAACGTTCCCGACGGGCTGGGCGGTTCCAAGCCCGCTGTCTCCCTCGCCTACAACTCCCAATCCGTTGACGGTCGCACCGCTGCCACGAACAACCAGGCCTCATGGATCGGCGAAGGATGGGACTACTCTCCCGGGTTCGTCGAACGGGCCTTCAAGCCATGCGCCAAGGACGGCCAGGCCGAATCGAGTGAGCAGTGCTTGGCCGGCCACAACGCCACCCTTTCCTTGAACGGCAAGTCCTCGACTCTCGTGCGGAATGACGCGACCGGCACCTGGCGGCTCGAGGACGACGACGCATCGAAGGTCGAACGGCTGACCGGCGCGGTCAATGGCGACAACAACGGTGAGTACTGGAAGGTCACCACCGCAGACGGTACCCAGTACTACTTCGGCGTGGGCCGAAAGCCGGGCAGTACGACCGCTCCACCGACGAACTCTGCCTGGACCACACCGGTCTACGGCAACAACTCCGGCGAGGAGTGCCACCAGTCCACCTTTGCCGCGTCCTGGTGCCAGCAGGCCTGGCGCTGGAATCTGGACTTCGTGGTCGACCCGCGCGGCGGGTTGATCACCCACTGGTACGACACGGAAACCAATCACTACAAGCGCGGGGCGTCGGCTGCGACGCCCAACGGCGACCTCACCCCGTACATCCGAGGCGGCAGTCTGACCAAGATCACATATG
Organism: Streptomyces sp. PCS3-D2; assembly: GCF_000612545.2. GTDB lineage: Bacteria > Actinomycetota > Actinomycetes > Streptomycetales > Streptomycetaceae > Streptomyces. The sequence goes on from NZ_CP097800.1 coordinate 4,409,290, forward strand.
GCTCGAAGCTCGCCGACGCGGACACCGTCAAGCCGACCGCCCAGGTGCTCTTCGGCACCTCCGAGCGCTGCCTTCCCGAGAAGGACGTTTTCGACTGCGCCTCGGCCAAGCTGACCAAGGCCAACGCCACCAAGTGGCCCGATGTCCCCTTCGACCAGAAGTGCGCGGGTACGGGCACCTGTGAGAACTACTCCGCCACGTTCTGGACCACCAAGCGCCTCACCAAGATAACTACCCAGGTCCTGAACACCGCCGGCGGCTATGACAACGTCGACCTCTACGAGCTCAAGCACGAGTTCCCCAACCCCGAGGACCACACGGCGCCCGCCCTGTGGCTCTCCTCGCTGACCCGCACCGGCTACGACGGCGAGACCAAGTTCGAGACCAAGCCCGTCACTTTCACCGGCAAGCTGAGGAACAATCGCGTCGACTCCAGTGTCGACAACAGGCCCGCGATGAACCGGCGCCGCGTCGTCGGGATCACGTCCGAAACCGGCCAAGTCATCGACGTCGGATACGCGGACCAGGACTGCGCGCCGGGAGCCGGCCTGCCGTCCTCGAAGGACGCGAACACCACACGCTGCTTCCCGGTCTACTGGAACCCGGACGGCAAGAGCCCCAATGATCCGACCCTGGACTGGTTCCACAAGTACGTCGTCACCCGCGTCACCGAGATCGACCCCTTCGGCGGTTCCCGCCCCCAAGAGACGCGGTACGAGTACGTCGGCGGCGCCGCCTGGCACCGGGACGACGAGGAGCTGACCGAGGACAAGCGCCGCACCTGGAACCAATTCCGCGGATACGAACAGGTCATCACCCGCGCCGGCGCCGCCCCCGACGCCGTCTCCAAGACTGCGGCCTTCTACCTGCGCGGCATGGACGGAGACGTCAAGGCCGACGGCAGCAAGCGCACCGCCACATTCACCGGCCTCACAGGGAACACGGTCAAGGACAGCAACCCGCTTGCCGGTACTCTCCGCGAAACCCAGACCTTCGCCTCCGACGGTGGCGAACTCGTCACCGTGTCCCAGAACGAGCCGTGGCTCTCAGCCGCCACCGCAACACACAGCCGGGGTACGAAACTTCCCGCCCTCACGGCCCAGATGCAGCGAGAGGGCTCCTCCCAGGAGAAGAAGTTGCGTGCCGACAAGACGTGGCAGATTACTTCGGAGACCGTGAAGTACGACGACACCTACGGCATGGAGCAATGGACCCTGGACCGGGCCGACGGTTTCCCGGACACCTGCACCGTGACGTCCTATGCCCGCAACACCGCCGCCTGGATGATCGACCGCGTCTCCGCAACAGTCGAGATCCGGAGCAGCGACTGCACCGCGGAAGCGACGGAGGCGAACACCCTCAGCCGTAACCGCACCTATTACGACGGCCAGCCCCACGGCACCCTCACCGGCTCCGGCCAGGTCACCAGTACGGAGGAACTGGACCGCTTCGAGTCCGGTCAGCCGAAGTACATCGTCAAGAGCGCAACGACTTACGACGCCTACGGTCGCGTCACCAGTGCCACCGATGCCGCCGGTGCCAAGACCACGACTGCGTACGAGCCGGCCGTGCCTGCTCCCGCCACCACGGTCAAGGTCACCAACGCCAAGGACTGGACGACCACGACGACCCTGCACCCGCTGCGTGCTGTGCCGGTCAAGGTTGTGGACCAGAACAACCGCACCACCGAGGTGGCCTACGACCCGCTCGGCAGGACCACGGGCGTCTGGCTCCCCGGTCGCGCACGCAGCGCCGGCGCCAGCAAGGTCTTCGAGTACGACCTCACCAACACGGCCGCGAGTTCCGTCACCACCCGGACGCTCCGCTCGAACCAGTCGTACGCGACCTCCATCGCAATCCTCGACGCGTTCGGACAGCAGGTCCAGGTCCAGTCGACCCCGCAGAACGGAGCGGCAACCAGCCGTCTGATCACTGACACGTACTACGACAGCCACGGCCGTGCCTTCAAGACCAACGAGCAGTACTTCAACACCACATCAGACCCGGTGAAGACCCGCTTCATCGCCGACGAGAACATGGTTCCGGGCCAGAACGGCACCCTCTACGATGGAATCGGCCGTCCGGTCGCCAAGACCTTCTCGTCCAAGGCGATCGAGCAGTGGCGCACCACCACCGCCTACCCCGGCGCCGACCGCACCGACACCACACCGCCGAAGGGAGAAGCGGCCGGCAGCGTCATCACCGACGCCCTCGGGCACACGGTCGAGCGGCGCAAGTACAAGTCCGCCAAGCCCGAGGGGGACTTCGACAGTACCCGGTACGCGTACAACCTCGACGGGAAGCTCACCCGGATCACAGACCCGGCCGGGAACGTCTGGACCTACGAATACGATCTCCGCGGCCGCCAGATCCGCTCGCTGGATCCCGACAAGGGCGCCTCGAGCGTCACGTACGACGACGCCGGGCGTCCTGTATCCACAGAGGATGCGCGCGGCACCAGGGTCTTCACCACCTATGACATCCTCGGCCGCCCCACATCCCGCAACCTGAACACCGTCGACGGCACCAAGCTGGCCACGTACGAGTACGACACCCTGCTCCCCGGCCAGCTCACCGCCTCCACCAGCTGGGTGGAGGGCAAGCCCTGGCGGCAGGAAACCACTGGTTACGACACCGGGTACCGGTCCACCGGCACCAAACTCACGGTCCCCGCAGGCGAAGGTGCGCTTACCGGCACCTACACCTCCGCCACCACCTACGACCCCATCACGGGGCTGGAGCGCCGCACCACGCTGCCCGCCATGGGCGGTCTGCCCGAGGAGCGCCTGAGCACAGGACGCAATGTCAACGGCTTGCCGGTCTCCTACGGATCGGACAACGTCGCCTACGTCAACTTCACCGATTACGACGAGTTCGGCATGGTGCAGCGCACGACCTTCGGTGACGACCCGCGGCAGGTCAGCTTTACCCAGACCCGCGACCCGGCCACCGGACGTCTTCTGAATACTCAGCTCAAGAAGCAGGACTCCGGGTCACCTGTCGACATCACGGACTACACCTACAACCCGGTCGGCGATGTCACCTCGGTCACCAGCACCCAGGGCGCCGCACACGAGACCCAGTGCTTCACGCACGACTACCTGCGCCGCCTGACTCAGGCCTGGACCGACACCGGAGGCACCGCGACCCAGCCAGGACCGTCCGTCCCCGGCATCGGCGCCTGTGCCAACACCGCTCCGCAGCCAGGCAAGATCGGCGGCATCGCGCCGTACCACCAGTCCTTCACCTACGACGTCACCGGCAACCGCACCTCATCCACCGACCACGACACCGCCGGCGACACGGCCAAGACCGTCACCACCACTCACACCTACCCGGCGCCCGGCTCCCCGCGCCCCCACGCCCCGACCTCCACCACCAAGAAGACAGGCGCAGGCCCGTCCGTCAGCAGGGCCACCACCTACGACGCAGCAGGCAACACACTCACCCGCCCCGGGGCCGCGGACACCACGCAGACGCTGACCTGGACGCCCGAAGGCAAACTCGCCTCGGCGACAACCGCTGCCGGGACGTCCACGTACCTCTACGACGCCGACGGCAACCGCCTGCTACGCAGGGACCCGGGGAAGACAACTCTCTACCTCGGCTCGAACGAACTCACCCTCAACACTGGCACGAACGTGGTGTCTGGTACGCGCTACTACGCCACCCCCGGCGGCACCACCATTGTCCGCACGTCTGATGGCAAGATCTCCTACGTCGCCGCCGACCACCACAACACCGGCACCACCGTCATCGACGCCGCGACCCTTCAGGTCCAGCGCCGCGCGACCAAGCCCTTCGGCGAGGAACGCGGCTCAGGGCCGGCCTCGTGGCCCGGAGAACGGGGCTTCGTCGGAGGGACGCAGGACAAGAGCACCGGCCTCACCCACCTCGGAGCCCGCGAATACGACCCGGCCCTGGGCCGCTTCCTCTCCGTGGACCCGCTGATGGTGGCGGACGACCCGCGCCAGCACAACGCCTACCAGTACGGCAACAACAGCCCCCTCACCGAGTGGGACCCGACGGGCAAAGCCCTCCCGGAGTGCCGCAGCGGCATGTACAAGTGCACCAATGGCAGCAATCCGTACGACTACGGCAACAACTACGAGAAAGAAGTCGCCATCGCCGGCGGGACGCTCGATACGGCGTATGTGAAACGGAAGATCCGTGCCAACTATGCCTGTCGAAAAGACCCCGGATGTAAGTCCTCCAATAGGGGTTGGTCAACTTCCTCGGTGAAGGCGGATAAGAAGCCGCAGAAGAAGGGTTTTGTCGCGAAAATCCGTGACGCGTGGAACGTCAGCCTTGGGAGTTCAGACTGGTGGAAGCATAAGGGTGTAAATCTCGCCATCGGAGTTGTTGCGGCGGCAGGAACGGCGGCATGTATCGCGTCTGTAGTCTGTGGCGGCGGGCTGTTCTTAGTAGGCGCTGCCGCACTATTCACGGCTGGATTGGGCGCTCACATGGCGGTTGCATCCGAAGAGGAAAGGGCTCGCGGGGCAACTCAGTTCCTCCTCCCTACCGCGAAGGCCGAGGCTATGGGGATGATCGGCGGTGCAACGTTTGGGCGAGGTCTTCTGGGCGGCCTCGTTCTGGGCCCCAAGCAGGGCATCGCGGGTCCGGGGCTGACGACTCGAGGGGCCTCTGACCCGCTATTCGCTGGCCTTGCCAGGAACGACTACGCTGGCATGACGGGGAGGGTGGTCACATACATGAAGAACCTATTCTAGTTGAGTGCGAGGGTTAGAGGCGTGCCGCTGCCCGACTTTCTTCGGGCAGCGGCGCCTTGTTGGTTCTAGTCGGTTCAACGTTGCTGCGGTGCAAGGGATTTGGCGAGCGTTGCACATCTGCGATCAGGTGATCACACGCGTGATCTCCATGTGCTGAATTGATGGCCTGCTGTTGAAGGAAAAGGTGTTTGGGTGTGGAGATTTTAATAGGTGGCGTCATGGTTGCTTTGGCCTCGTGGGCCGTTGGTGCCGTAATGAGGTCTGTGGTTTCCCGAAGGGCCGCTATGCGGTCTGTGGCCGGTGCCCCACGGGAGGGTTTTTCCGTCCCTTGTAGGTTGGCGTGGGCCGCCGGTATCGGTAAGACGGGCTTTGTTTATGGGAAGCTGGCTAGGGGTGCTGCAGGTGTATGCTTCATTCGGCCGCTCCAGAGAATTACGCATATCCCGGAGGGTGGCAGAGTCTCGCGTAATTCCCATTGGCGGCCAGGGATGCAGGTCTTGCAGTATCGAACGCCGGACGGTGGGGATCTTCGAATTCTGTGCTATGCCGCCGACAGTGACACCATTGTCCGGTACTTGCGTGTTCCTGACCCGGCCGACTTTTCCTGAGCCCCGCTGTTCTGGGGGTGCCGATTGAGAGTGTCGGGTCGTGCCGGTTCCGGGATTGTCAAGAGGCCTTCGCTCATCCTGCCGAGGATGCCCTGGTGTACACCGACGCGGATCCCGATTGGACGTAGGCTACTGGTGCTGCATCCGGATCTGGAGGGGGCTTGCTCGTGGACGATGACTCTGAGAAGGTGAGGGGCGCCGACTCGGCTGCCCTCCCGTACACCCGGGACATTTGTGACGAACGCCATTCCGTGCGCGCGGCGCTGCGTACGGATCTCCCAGCTGCTCATCTTGGCCTGGTAGTGACAGCCGTCGCCCTGATCGTGGTTGGCAGTTTCGCCGGCCTTCGATGGGCCTTGATAGTTGCTGCCGGATTCGCGGCTTGGTTTCTCATTGCCCTGGGTGCAATTTTCATCGGTAGTGGTCGTGGGTGGGGCGCCGTCCGCCGCGCTTACATCGTCACGTTCGGCTGGGGAAACTGGATCTGAGTGTGCCGTGCACACCGTTCGCGTAGCCTGCACGGCGCGTCCCCGCCATCGTTGTGTCTGTCCGAGTCGAGGGGCTCCAGGTCGGGTAGTGTCGTCTGTTTCGGCCGCCGTCGGGACGGCGGAGGTGCCGCCGGAGCTTCCGCACCACGCCGGGAACCCAGTTCAAGGTTGCATCCCATCCCTTGGCCGGGTCGTAGGCCGACGGCACCTTCAGCTTCGCAAGCGGCTTGGCCTTGTGACCCGGTTAAGGGACCCCGTTCTTGCCTCAGACTCGGCTGCCGCCGCTACAACCCGCCACCAGGACTGCCGCCAACACGACCCCGCCCACCGACCTGGCCCCACGCATGCCGCTCTCCCTCTTCGCCCCCGTGGCACCTCAGAGGCGCCCGTGATCATGCGTTCGGCGACGCTACCAGGGCTGACTACACAGCCATTGCCGAGGATCACTCTCTGCTGGCGACCAGCAGCACGTTCACCTGGTCATCTGGCTGGCTTTGTGAAAGCGGCGTCGGTGCGCCCAACGCACAGGTTGGCTGATACGAGCCGGTGTGTGGCGGGGAGCTGACCTTGACCAGGGTCCGGGAAAGCTGGTCCGCTTATGCGCGATAGGGCGTCGGATTCGGGGGCTGCGTTCGTGACCAGAGCTACAGCTGGAAAGCTGTGCCGCGCCACAGGCGGCCAGCCCGAACGGACCAATCCCTGCTCCGTCAAGACGACCCACGTATGAGGCTCCGGCGGGGGATTTCCGTCGCCGTCGTGGCCGCCGGCGGAGCCGTCACGACCATGCTCGTGGGGCTCGTCACCAACGCCGTGTCCGATTCGGAGTGGCCCGGGTGGCTGGGGTGGTTGCAGCGGCATGGCTGGTTCTCGTTCGCTTTGCTAGGCGGGGCCATGGTCGGGCTGGCGGTGCTGCTTGCCGCGCTGTCGGAGTCGGGGGCGCCGGAACGCCGCACTGCGCCGACGCCCCAGCCAGAGGACGGGGCGGTGCCTCCGGGTGCTGCCCTCGTCCTGCGGTCCCTGCCGCGCGACACCACCGCCTTCACCGACCGGACCGCCGAGCTCGAGGCGCTGGTGCGGTCCGTACGGAACTCGCAGGAGAGCGGCGAGGCGCTGCCTGTGCATGTGATCGACGGAATGCCAGGAGTCGGGAAGACGACGTTCGCCGTACACGCAGGACATGTGCTGTCGGAGCGGTTCCCGGACGGCCAGCTCTTCGTGAATCTCAACGGGCACACGACAGGAAGGCCCCCCGTCCAGGCCACGGAAGCGCTCGCATCGTTGCTGGCGGCGACCGGAGTGCCGGCGCAGCGGATCCCTGCCGGCGACGACCTGGGTGCGGTCACCGAGGCGAGGGCGGCCATGTGGCGGAGCCAGCTCGCGAACAAGAAGGCACTGCTCATCCTCGACAACGCGTCCAGCTATCGCCAGCTGGAGCCCCTGCTCCCCGGCGGGAGCGACTGTCTCGTGCTGGTGACGAGCCGGAAGCGGTTGGCTGCGTACGAGGAGGTGGTCCTGCCAGTGGAGGCATTGCCGGCGGAGCATGCGGTCGACCTGTTCGTACGCCTCAGCGGGCGGTCGCCGGAGTCGCTCGATCGGTCCGTCCTCGAGCCGTTGGTGGAGCTGTGCGGGTACCTGCCACTGGGGGTGTCGTTGCTCGCCGCGCGGCTGCGCCATCGCCCGTCGTGGAGCGCCGAGGATCTCCGTGCGCGTCTGGTCACAGCCAGGGACCGGCTGGGAGAGCTCCGAGCTGGGGAGCGCGCGGTCGCCGCGACGTTCAGTCTGTCCTACCAGGACCTCACACCCGAGCGGCAGCACTTCTTCCGGTGTCTCGGCCTCTACCCTGGAACCGAGCTCGATGCCTTCTCCGGGGCCGCGCTCGGCTCGGTCTCGGTGGCGGCAGCACGCGAGGGACTCGACACGCTCTACGACGCCCACCTGATCGAGGAACACCCGGGAAGCCGGTTCCGGCTTCACGACCTCCTACGCGACTATGCCCGCGGTCTCGCCGACGAGGGAGGCAGCATGACCCCTGTTCATGCCGTTCAGCGCGTGTGCTCCTACTACCTGGCCGTCCTCGCTGTCGCGAACAGACACATTGCCCGCAACGGCGCCTCCACACCGAATTCTCCGGATGGCGCCGCCCAGGTCGAGACCCCTCCCATCGATTCACGTACGGCGGCTCTCGGCTGGCTGGAGGACGAGCGGGCCAACGTCCTGGCCTGCATCCGAAGGGCGAACGACCTCGCGCTGCACGAGTTGGTGATCCACATGGCTGCGGCGATGGCGCCCTTCCTGCGGCAGGCCGGGCCCTGGGACCAAGCCGTTGGCCTCCACCGGACCGCCGCCGAGGCCGCCCGGCACACCGGCGACCGGCGGGCGCTGGCCAACGCACTGGCCGAGCTCGGAGTCGTACGGCGCTTCATGGCGGCGTACCCCGAGGCCATCGAGGCACTGAACGAGGCGGTGACGGAGTACGAGGCGGTCGGCGAGAAGCGAGGCAAGGCCGACGCTCTGAACCAGGTGGGCATCGTCTGGTACATGACCGCGGACAACGACGCCTCTGCCCGGGCGCAGACCGAGGCCCTCGCGCTCTATCGGGAAGTCGGCGACCGTCTTGGCCAGGCGAACGCGCTCGCGGACCTCGGCATGGTGCGCCGGCAGACCAGCCAGTTCGACACAGCGGTGGCGGCACAGACCGAAGCGTTGTCGATCTACCGGGAGCTGGGCGACCGGTACGGAGAGGCCAACTCACTGCGGGACCTTGGCGTCGTGCACAGTCTCCTGGGCGAGTATCAGCTGGCTGCGCAGCGCCACCGTGAGGCATTCGACATCTACCAGGAACTCGACGACCGGGTCCACCAGGCGTACGCCCTCAACGAGCTCGGAGTCGTACGGCGCCTGACCGGCGATCCCACCGGAGCGCGGGAGGCTCACACCCAGGCACTGGAGTACTTCACCGAGCTCGGTGAACGGTTCGGCCGCACGAACAGCGTTCGCCACCTCGGGGTACTGGACCGCATGGACGGGAACGTCACGGAGGCGATCCGGCTGTTGGACGACGCCCTGGGCTCGTACCGCGATCTCGGCAGCCGTGGCGGCGAAGCCGCCGCTCTGGGCGAGCTGGGTGTGGCCCGTGGGGTCGCCGGCGAGCGGGACGGTGCCGTCGAGTCGTTCCGGCGGAGTCTGGACATCCTCCGAGAGCTCGGCGACCGGTGCGGTGAGGCGGAGGTCCTGAACCACTGGGGGACGCTGCTGCACTCCTCCGGTGACTGGGCTGCCGCCCGCGGACTCTTCGAGCAGGCGCTGGGGCTGGCCCGCGACATCCGCTGCCCGCTTGAAGAGGCACGGGCTTTGGAGGGGATCGGCCGTTGCGACTGGACGGCCGGCGAACGGGCGCGGGGCGAAGGGGCGCTGCGTGAAGCGCGCGATGTGTACCGACGGTTGGGTATCGGCGGGGCGGCAGACGTCGTCGAGCGGCTCATTGCGTCGCAGGCCGAGTAGCGGGGCACGTGGCTGGATTCGATATGTCGCCGAGGGTAGCGTCGCTGCTACCTTGCGGGCTGGTCTGCCGCCTCAATCGCCGTTGCACTGCCCCGAGGAGCGTCGAATGCCGTCACGTACGCCCGTTCCCGCACCACATGCTCCGGCGTCCGTCGTCGCGGAGTCGATCAACGGTTCGGTCGTCCTGGATCGTGTCGCCGTCCGCGTACGGCAGCGGCTGGCGGCCGAGCAGACGGCGTCAAACCACGCCGGCGAGGGTGGTCACCACGCTTCGCTGATCTGGACCTGGCCTCTTTGAGTCGTTCCGCTCTATGACACCGCGCGCGGACGTTGCCCCCTTTCGGTCGTTCATCCTCAAGGTTGCCAATCGCTGCAACATCGACTGCGACTACTGCTACGTCTTCAACTCCGCAGACCAGGCGTGGCGGCACCTGCCTGCCCGGATGAGTACGGACGTGGCCCAGGCGGCTGGGCTGCGAATCGGTGAGCACGCAGCGGTGCACGACCTGCGGAGCGTGCACGTCGTGCTGCACGGCGGTGAGCCGTTGCTCACCGGCCCCCGGCACATGGCAGACCTGCTCGGCGCCGTACAGGAGGGTGTTCCGGCCGGTGTGGCGGTCCGTTTCGAGCTTCAGACCAACGGGACGCTCCTCACGGAGCCGTGGCTGGACCTCTTCGAGCGGTACGAGGTCGTCGTGGGCGTCAGCCTCGACGGACCGCCGACCGCGAATGACCGGCACCGGCTGACACACGCCTCGCGATCGAGCGCCGCCTCGGCCGTACGAGGCATCGAACTCCTGCGGTCCCGGCCTCACCTGTTCGCAGGGCTGCTCGTGGTCGTCGACCTGGCCAACGATCCGGTCGAGGTCCACGACTACCTTGCGTCGTTCGAGCCGCCTGTGATCGACTTCGGCCTGCCGCACGGGACGCACGACGAGCCGCCGCATCGCGACGACCCGAGTGTGCCCGAGTACGGGTTGTGGATGAGCCGCGTCTACGACGCTTGGCTCGCCCGGCCGGAGCAGCGGCACAGTGTGCGGATGCTGGAGGACATCGTGGCGCTGAGCTCCGGGGTGCACAGCTCGGTGGAGTCCCTCGGCCTGGCCCCGCCGACGAGCATCGTGATCGAGTCGGACGGCACGATCGAGGGCGTGGACACCCTGCGGTCCGTCGAGGAAGGCGCCTCCTGGCTGGGACGCGACGTCTTCAGCCAGTCCTTCAATGAAGTCCTTCACCATCCGAAGCTCCTGCACCGGCAGGACGGGAAGGCCGCGCTCGCTGATCAGTGCCAGAGCTGTCCTCTGGTGGAGGTGTGCGGTGGGGGCTATCTACCGCACCGCTTCAGCACCGACCGCGGCTACCGAAACCCCTCGGTCTACTGCGCGGATCTGGAGTACCTCATCCGGCATGTTCAGGGCTCCCTGCGCCAGCACGGCTGGGCTCCTCAGGCACTGACGCCCCCGTAGCCACGAGCCGTGCCGCCACGCCAGGATCACGCATTGAAACGAACGAGTGAAGCGATGAAAGAGCGACAGGAGATGTCGATGACCGTGACGATCCGCCCCGCCGAAAGGCGCGACACCGTGGCAGTGGCCGATCTGATCGAGGAGATCGAACGGTTCTACGGATCGACCGAGATCCAGCCACTCGAGGAGCGCCGCTCCCAGGTGGAGGAAGCGCTCTTCGGCTCCCCGCCATTGGCGTCCGCTCTCTTGGTCGAGGACGAGGCTGGTGATCTCGTCGGGCTCGCCGCCTACTCGTTCCTCTGGCCGGCAGCCGGCTCCTCCCACTCGCTGTTCCTGAAAGAGCTCTATGTCCGCGGCACCCTCCGGCGCCAGGGCATCGGCGCGCGCCTCATGGACGAGCTCCGTGCCCTGGCCTCCGCACGCCCCGGATGCAGTCGAGTCGAGTGGATGACGGACCACGACAACCCCGGCGCGCGCGCCTTCTACAAGTCGTTGGGGTTCGCGGAGTTCGACGGGAAGATCGTCTACCGTGTGGACACCGGTACGACGTGAGGGTGGGGCGGGGCCGTGAAGGAGCTGGTGACCGGCCCCGCACTGGGGATGGATCCACACACCTCCGGCCGGCCTCTGGCACCGGTTGAGCAGTAGCTATCCGCCGACCGCAGCCGAGGGAAACACGACCACGCAGGCGATCAGGCGGTGCGAGGAGTGCCAGATGTCGGCGCCGGGTGAAAACTGACCGCTCGTCTTAATCGTTGCTGCTCGATTCGCGGCCTATAGCTGATGCGTCAGCTCACCCAAGGCGCCACCGACGAGATCGCGGCAGAGAAGCTCGGTCTCGGCCTGCGCACCGCCCGCCGCTTGATGTCCGCCTCGGCGCCCGCAGCCGCTTCGAGGCTGGCGTCCGGGCGACGAAGGCCGACTGGCTCTCCTTCCCCTGCCGGGGCGCGACCGGGTTGACGTGTGCTTGCAACGCCGCTGTCTCCTCGCACGGCTGGGCGTCAGACCGCACGGTGGCTTCGTACGGGTGTCAGTCGACCCCTCTCAGGTAGACGCGGCTGCTCCGTTCGTCGATCTGCGCCACCGCGACCTTGAGCCAGTTCAGGTCGCCCTTGCAGGGAGCGCACACCTGCCCCTCCCGAACCTTGGGAAGTGAATCAGGTTCCGGGAGTCCTAGGCGTGCGAACGGCGTGGCCGGTGTTGCCTCGGCGGCGAAGGGCTGCTCGCGCAATCTGAGGGGCTGCTCCGGTTTCAGCTGGGTGATGAAGGGGTCCACGGTTTCCGCAGGCAGGACGAAGGACAGGATCAACCCGTCGTCCTGGAACCCCCTGCGGTGCGCCGCCGCGGTGTGGGTCGCTGTCGAGGGGACTTCCACGTGCAGGGTCCGGGCGACGGACTCAGCGGTGGCTCCCTCGACCCAGTCGGACGTCCCCGGCTCTGCGGAGCGGCCGCCTTCCCTGCCGCTGCCGCCGGACGCCCCGGAGCATCCGGCGGCGAGCGCGCAGAGCAGCACCGTTGCCACTGCGAGCGCCAGGGCGCCGCCCGGGCGTCGTGCGCGGATCACCGGGCTGCCGAATTGCGGCCGATGTCCGTGCGGGTGCCGTCCCGCCCGGTGTCCTCGGGTGCGGGCCAGGATCCTCCTGCCGACAGGTCGTGCCGTTGCACCGAGCTGCTTCCTCGCATGTCGAACTCCCTGGCCAATCCTGTTGTGTGCATGCGGGCCATGTCGGCGTCGGTGACGGTGGTCGGTCCGATCGGCGTGGCCTTGGTTTCGTCCCAGTTGTAGCGATCCCACACATTGACCTGGTAGTCGATGCTGACCTGCGGTTTCCCATCAGGTCCGGGGACAGCGGTGACCACCCCGGTCGTGTTGGTCATGCCGCTGCCTACGGCCAGGTACCAGTTGTTCGTGCCGTCCGGGCCCTTTTCGTGCTCGTATCCCGTACTGCTGGATTCCACGGGGATGGCGACAGGCTTGCCGCCTGACTTCTCGAAGGCCTCCAGCGCCTGTTGCCGCCAACCGTCTTGCTCTGCGGCCCGGATCCGTGCCACCTCGTCTCGGAGCGCCGGGTCGTCGGCCAGCATGCGGTCGACGTCCAGATCGAGCGTCTTGCCGCTGCCGTTGAGGTAGTGATCCATGTGTCGGGCCGCGTCGGTCTTGCCCATGAAGTCGCCGGAGTTCGAGATGCCGTTGGCCTGGATCTCTTTCCAGTAGTCCGATATTCCTGGCGATTCGACGTCGTACGGTCCGGCTCCGTCGTCCGCGGACACCTGTTTGACCTGAGGACGCAGCAGTCCGGCCGCAAGGAGGTCGTCGCGGTGCTGGGTCCACAACTGGGCCCGGGCCTCGGGCCCGAGTGACTGCCAGAGCCGCTGCAGCTCCTTCCGCTGCTTGGTGTTGGCTTCCTCGCCGAGCCCGGCCAGTTTCAGTGCCCGGGGGAGCATCTCCTTGTCGAGGGAGGTGTATGCCGCATGGCCGGCGTTGTGCAGATCCGCGCCGTGGCTGCCGCGCAGGGCGCGTACGGCAGCGGCATCGACCTCGGCCGCGTGGCTCACTACTCCGCTCAGGGTGTCGGCGTACCAGCGCATCAGGTCCTGCTTGCGCTGGCCGGGACCATCCACCTCACAGACCAGAGCATCCTCAATCGCCACCGCTCCGCCCTGCCCCACACGGACGTTGAAGCCTGCCTCCTTGGCGTCGGCGGTCACGTTCTTCGCCTGCTGCTGGATGGCCACCAGTTCGGAGTGGGCGTCCTGGAGGACGCTGAAGATGCTCTTGGCCTCCGTGTGGAGGTCTTCTATCTCCTTGACCGTCTTGCCGACGAAGGCGCGGGTCACACCGGCGTTCACGCCTTCCCAGCGGGCCTTCTCGGCCTTGGCCTTCGCCCCGTCGCGCGCCTGTCCCCCCAGGCTCTGCAGAGCGTCGGCCGTGCGCTTCCAGTCCTGAACGGCGGATCCCAGCTTCGTGAGGTCGAGTTCCATGAGGTCCGAGTAGTCCATGCCGTGCTCCCTACTTGAGGTACTCGTCGATACGGGAGACGGACACGGCCGAGCCGTCACGGTTGCGGAGCGAGGCCGCGATGGCCTCGTCGTCTGCGGCGTGCGCCTTCTTGGAGTAGTCCAGGTGGTTCGAGATGTGGGCGCATGCCTGCAGGACCGTCTTCACCTGAGAGGTCCACACGGACACGGTGGTCTCCAGCTCGCCGCCGAGTGAGAAGCCGGCCGTCTTCAAGGATGCAGCGGCCCGCATCGTGGAGCCGTTTCCTGAGCCGTCGGCACCGGCGCCGGCGATGTCGGCCTGCTTCTGCAGTTGGCCGTGCAGCAGGAAAGCCTCATGACCCACTTCGCCCAGGTCATCCTGGTGTACGACCAGGTCGGCCTGACCGCCACCAGAACCGCTGGTCACCTGGTTGAGGCGCATCGACACCTGGCGCTCGCCGGCCACATCCACCTTTGCTTTTTCCCATTCGTCCCACACCATGGCGCCATTTGATCATGTTTGGACAGGCGAGGCAGGGGCAATGTGAGCCAGCTTTCACACATGAACAAGATGCTCTTCGGCCTGACCATGGCGATGGTCGACGGCGGCGGCCGGCGGGCCGCATCGGAGCGTCGGCGCTCCCTGTCCCTGGTGCCCTGAATGGCCGATGCCCGAGACGGGCTGACAGTGCTGTCTCGGGTATCCGGTGAGCTGGGTGTCGACGGTGTGGTCGATATGCCTCTGAGCTGCAGCGATGGGCTGAGCGTTCCGAGGAGGGGAGCGGAGCGTTTTCGGCGGCTTCCGTAGTAAGCCTCTGACCTGGGCTTCTAGGGTTTCCGTCAAGCCCCACGAAGGCGGGGGCTTGTCGGAAACGTTGCCGGAAACCCCAGAGGGATCACCCGAGCTGCTTCGGCAAGCGTGCTGGTCAGATGACGTGCGCCCGCCCGGGTGGAGTTGCCCTCGCGGACACTTTCCCCGGCACACGCCTGGTAGTCGTCTGACCGCTGACAGCCTAGCGGATCAGGCCGGGAGTGGTCGCATGGATTGCAGCAGGCGCGGGTCCGGGGCGAGGGCATGGTCGTGACCTGGGGTTTCTGAGCGTCTGGGGTGGTGGGTGGGGAGGCCGGGGGTGCTGCACGGGTGTGGGCAGGCTGCTGGAGCGTCCGTTCTGTTCCGCTTGCCATGGATGGGGCCTTTTCAACGGAGCGACGGCCGCGCCCTGGGGTGGGCGCGGCCGTCGTGGGGTCGAGGGGTGTCAGGCGATGCGGAGGACCTGTTGGGCGTTGCTGCGGGCCTGGAGGTGGATCTGGTGGCTGGTGGCGTTCTGGGAGAGGGCGAAGCCGAGGACGAAGATCTTCTGGCGATCCACGCCGTAGGCGATCATGCGGCGATTCCAGAGGCTCTGGTCGAATTGGCTGTGTACGGACTCGGAGTCGGCGCGGTAGGGGTAGAGGAGCTGGTGGGTGAGGCTGGCCTCGGGGATCTGCTGAAGGTATTCGGCTCGGTGGAAGCCGCGTTCGCTGTCGCTCTTGATGCGCTTGCCGGTGTCTGCGGAGCGCAGGGTCCGGTCGGCGGGGGTGGTGGTGATGCCGACGGGGACGCGGTAGTCGTGGTCGCCGTGGCGGCAGGGGATCTTGAGGACGTGGTACCAGCGGCTCTTGGCGGCTCCGGCACGGTGCTCGAGCTTGGTGATGGGGAGGGGTTCGAGGATGCGGGTGCCGTCGTCGATGCGGATGCTCTCGGCGATGCGGCCTTGGTCGCACCAGAGCTCGTGACCGCTTCGGCAGGGGCTGATGCGTTCGTAGAAGCCCTCCGTCACCGCGAACACCACCTACGACGCGTCCGGCAACACGCTCACCCGACCCGGCGCGGCCGGAACCACCCAGACCCTGACCTGGACGCCTGAGGGCAGACTCGCCTCGGCCACTACCGGCGCGGGCACTTCCACCTACGCCTACGACGCGGCCGGCACCCGCCTGCTGCGCAAGGACCCGGGCAAAACCACCCTCTATCTCGGCGCCACCGAACTCACCCTCAACACCACCACCGACACGGTCACCGGCACCCGCTACTACACCACCCCCGGAGGCACGGCCGTCGTCCGCACCTCCGGCGGCAAGCTGTCCTACGTCGCGGCCGACCACCACAACACCGGCACCACCGCCATCGACGCCGCGACCCTCCAGGTCCAGCGCCGGACGGCTAAGCCCTTCGGCGAGGACCGAGGCACCGCCCCTGCCGCCTGGCCCGGCGAGCGCGGCTTCGTCGGCGGCACCCAGGACAAGACCACCGGACTCACGCACCTCGGAGCCCGCGAATACGACCCCCTCATCGGCCGGTTCATCTCCGTGGACCCGCTGATGGTCGTCGACGACCCCCGCCAGCACAACGGCTACCAGTACGGCAACAACAGCCCCCTCACCGAGTGGGACCCCACCGGCGAAGCCCTTCCCGAGTGCCAGAGCGGCATGTACAAATGCACCAACGGATCCAACCCCTACGACTACGGCCACAACTACGAGAAAGAGGTCGCCATCGCCGGCGGCACGCTCGACCGTGCCTACGTCGACCGGAAGAACAGCTACAACAGGGCATGCCGCTACGACTCCGCCTGCAAGACAACCCGCAGCTACTACACGCCCAAGAAGGTCGAAAAGAAGCCCGCGAAGAAGACCCTCTGGGACTCTCTCAAGAGCGGTGCCAACGCTACCTGGAGCTGGACCAAGGACACCTTCGGTACGTGGGAGGGTTGGAAGAACAGGGTTCTGCCGACACTTGCATTCGGCGCCTGCCTTGTAGCAACTGTCGGAGGCTGCATGGTCGCAGGTGCGGCGGTTGCTTTCGCCACATTCGGCGGCGACTATATGGTCACGGGAGAGGCTAATTGGTCAGGGCTGGGGAAATCTCTCCTGTGGACCGCTGCTGGCGGTGCAGTTGCTGGCGGCATCGGTAGGGCGACGACCGGAAGTTGGCAGGCCGCATTTGGGAATAAAGCACTCCAGTACGAAACTGTACCCCTGTCCCGAACTGTTGGTGCGCCCTACAAGACAAAGGTTCCCGGCCTCAAGGGGCCGGGAGGTGGAAGGAAAGTCTGGGTGAGTGACACCTCTGGCACATACGCTAAGGTACTTGACCGTTCGGCCACGTTGCTCAACGCAGGAATGAATGCTCATCTCTCACTGGGGTTCTGCGGTGCGGGGAGCGCGAGTATAGCTTCCGGACGAGGCTGCTGATGGGGGCGAAAGCTGGCGTGAGCAGAAAGAATGGAGAGAGGATCGTCCTGCGGGCCAAATCTTGGAAGCTTCTCTCCGTAATCCTTCCTCCGGCTCTCGGGGTCTTCGGGACGATAGCGGTACTGAAGGGACTGGAGGCTGATGGTGCCAGGGATTTCTGGTTCGTAGTCGCCACCCTCCTAGCCCTCGGTGCCTTGATTCAGCGAATCCTTTCAGCTCGAGTTCTGCTCGACTCAAACACTCTCACCGTAGTGAACCCCGTCTTCACGTATTCCTGCGCCAGGGAGTATGTGCGATGGCCTGCGGTCCGCGACGATGGCGGTCTGGAAATTCACCTTCGAGATGGGAGAGGCGTCGCTGCATTCGCTTTCGGGGGTTCACTTATCAGTCGAGCGATGGGTACCGGGCCGAAAGTTGTGGGCGAGATTTCGACCTGGTTGAAAGCTTCACACGGTGAACTTGGAGGAGGGGATCTCGTCCTGCGGAGAGAGTGGACTAGGACGCCTTTCGCGGAGCTTATCCTTGCTCTAGCAGCTCTTTCTGCTGCGATTGGAACGATTCTCCATGCCGCCTCGTAGCTAGCAGCCCTGGCGTCATTCGAGAGCTCCTGTGTTGCAGGGGCTCTCGAATGAACCCTTTTGACCCTGGGGTCTGAGGAGTGAAACAGGCTGGTCGGCAGCGTAGTGACATGGCGAAGCTCCTCGTCGTTGGCGTGGTGATCTCACTCAACACGCCGACGGCCGGGGGCTTTCGTTGTTGTCAAGCGGTTCAAGCGGCCGGGGGCGACCTGATAGCACCGCCGGACTGACCTTCAGCAGGCATGATCGCCGTTGCTAGCAGTATTCTGCGAGTTTTGCTGCCGGTCAGGACACTTTTGCTTCCACAACACCCATGTCAGCCTGGGCAGCCAGGTGCCCTGACCAGCTCGCAAATGGAGGCACAGTGGGCAACGGTGTAGTGCAGATGGACAGCGTCTTCGGGGGTCGACTGAAGTGGCGTTCCCGCTACTTGGTCCATAGGGCGCGCCGTCGAGGCCGGACTGGGCTGCTTTTCCAGGCGGACCTGCGCGTTCCTCCGCGGAGCATGTCGCGCAAATGGTGCGTCTTGTCCGTCACTGCAAATGGGCGCCACCTCTGCAGTATTGATCAGACCACCTTCAGAACGGTCCGCTTCTTCCCCTTGCCTCCAGGCCTGCACTCTCTGCACCTGGAAGTCGTTCGGGTTCGCAGACCAGGGCCCACACGAGTCGAGCAGAATGTTGTGCTCAGCCAGGGAGACATCCTGCTGGTGACCTGTGACCCAGTGCAGCCGAACGTCTTCTATCGCAGCAGTCCCGTGGTGGACACCTGGAGCACGCAGGTTCTTCAGCACCGAATGGGATCGGACCACCGTTGAGCTGCCCCATGCCCCATGCCCTACGTAACGCCAACAGTGCCGTCACTTCTCATCGACTTTCATGTGTCCGTGCGGTGGCCGGACAACGCTGGAACAACCGCTGGAAGACCGCGCTGAACGAGTTCGACGTCCTGTTCGGCGGCCGCCTCTCCGCCGAACGAGCGTAGGCCACCCGGCCTACCGGAAAACCTGTAGGCCATCCAGACGAATCACACCCGAACCCCCATAGAGCCCAGCACGGCGAGAGGTGTGGGTGATCACTTTTCGAAGCGCTGGCGAGACTACTTGGCGAACGGGGTGCTTGTGGTTGGCGCCATCGGAGGGCTTGCCTGTGTGGCGTCAGCTGTGTGCGGAGTAGTAGCAGCCATCATGATCGGCTCAGCAACGGCGACCGCTAATTATGCGGCGTCTAATGCAGGAACGAAGAACTGGAACACCAGATTCTCGATCAGTGAGGGGGCCGGTGCTGTACTCGGTTGGCTTGGTGGGGGCGAGTGCAGCAGGCAGGTCCGTGGTGATCAGGACGTCTTTCTCTCGAATGGATCGAAGTTTGGACCGCAGAGAAAGCGATTAAGTGAATGAGGGGAGAGGGATGACGAGTCTGCGGCGTGAAGTCCTTAAGAGTGTCATTCCGTTGGTGATTCTTGCAGTGATCGCCACCATGGCTTCAAAGGCGATCGGAGGGTGGGCTGAGGTCATAGGTGCGCCCCTGATCGTCATAGGCTCCGCAATGTTTTGGGGGCGGGTGGTGAGAAGGGAGTTGCAGCGCGGAGGTAGGGAGGATGGAGGTCGCAGTGAAGCGTCCTGAAACTTCTTCCAGATGTCTGTGGAGGACTGTTGGTGCAGGATCTAGGGAGTGGCGGTAGTGAGTCGACGCATAGATAGTTTGATGAGTTTGCGGGCGCAGTACATCTGCGGCGCACTGATAGGCTGTATCGCGTACCTGCTAGCAGGAGCATCTCAAGGAGACTCGGCTGTATCGGTAGGTTTACAGGCGGCCGCTGGCGTGTTTGTCGGCCTTGCCGTCGTGGCAGCCATGCGGCGACTGACTCGATCTGATCCCCGCGATCGGGAATAATCCACCCGTTCCTTCGAAGATGGTCCGCCAGAAATATGACGGACCATCTTTGAAGCTCCTGATTTGATCAGAACTCGTCGCGTTCGCAGATCTACTGACTTCGGCTCGGCGGGGTGAATTTTGGTGAAGTGCCTGCTGGGCTTGGAGCTGTGGCTGTATCCCGTGGTGTGTGAGGTATGCGGATGGGGGCGGGCTGACCCCTGCAGGGCGTCAACGCCGTGAATCGGTACGGATACAGGCGGTGGGGCTGTTCGAGCAGAAGGCCAAGCCGTCGGAGGTCGCCCGGCGCTTGCGGGTGAGTCTGAAGTCGGCTTACCAATGGCACCGACTGTGTCGCGACGGCGGGGCTGCGGCACTGGTCTCGTGTGGTCCGAGTGGTCCGCGGTGCCGGCTGTCGCTGTACTGCCTCGAGAAGCTGACAAGGTTCCTGGAGGAAGGTCCGGCGGCGCACGGCTGGGTGGAGGACCAGGTGTGGACCGCGTCGAGGGTGGCCACGCTGATCGGCCGGAAGTTCCACGTCTCCTACAGCGTCTCGGGTGCCACCCGGTTGATGCACCGGCTCGGCTTCAGCCCGCAGGTCCCCGCGCGGCGTGTCGCCGAGCGTGACGAGCAGGCCGTCATCGCATGGAAGGAGGTGACCTGGGCGGAGGTAAAAGGGCCCGGGCGGCTTGCGGGGGCTACGTCTGCTTCGAGGACGAAGCGGGCTTCACCCGACTGCCGCCCAGGGGACTGACCTGGGGCCGGCGAGGCGGCGCCCCGGTCGTGACCGTCAGCGGGCGCCGCTCGGGACGGCTGTCGGTGGCCGGGGTGATCGCGATGCGGCCAGGTTCCCGGACCCGGCTGTGCCACCGGCTGCGGACCCACCCCGCGGGCATGGGCAAGCGCCGCAGCATGGACGAGCGGGACTTCATCGCGCTGGTCGACGGCGTTCATCAGCTGGTCAGGGCGCCGATCGTGCGTCTGGGACCGGCTGAACACCCATGTCTCGCGCAAGATGCGGGACCTCGTCGCCGAGCGGGCGTGGCTGACAGTGTTCCTGCTGCCCGCCTACGCGTCCGACCTGAACCCAGTCGAAGGCGTCTGGGCGCACGTCAAGCGCAGCCTGGCCAACCTCGCCGTCATGGCCCTTGACCGACTCGAAACCCTCGTCCGCAACCGTCTCAAACGGCTTCAATACCGGCCGGACACCCTCGACGGCTTCATAGGAGGCACCGGCCTGACTCTCGACGCCCTGGCATCACCTTGACAAGTCGAAGCTGACGTTGTCGAGATCACCGCGCCGGCGGGGCTGCTGATGTCTGGTCATCTGCGGCTGCGCGCCTTCGCCTCCACGATCAAGGACGTCGGAACTGACGAGGTCACCGCCCGCTCCCAGGCCCTGCGGCCCGACATCGGGGCCGCCGGCCTCCCCTTCCTCCACCGGTTCGTGGAACTCGCCCTCGCCTTCCACCACGCCGTCCGCGGCGAGGACCAGGACCGAGCCGCCGCCATCGGCCGTCTCCGGGCGCTCACCGCCAACGGTGACTTCGCCTACTTCACTGACATCGCGCACCTCATGGCCGGTTTTTCCCTGTCCGCCTGCTGCACCGAGCGGCGCGTCACGAGACAGGGCGAACGTTGCCTGAGGCGGCACGAGTTCGCCACGGCGCGCGACCGGCTCGGCGGGGCAATGGCCCTCGGGCACCGCCACCGCACGGGCTCGCACTCTTCCGTCAGGCCGGTCATCGTGCCGGCGTCAGCGGGCGTTCGTGGACGACGACTGCCCCGCTGAGCCGGTCCTACGCCTCGCAGCCGTATTTCTCGGCGAGCTTGGTGGCGGCTTCCCGCACCACGGCCGCATTGTTGCGGATCTCGGGGGCGTCCGGGTCGACGAGGTCCTTCTCCTTCTCTTCCCCCTTTTTCGAGGGCGCCATGAGCGTCACCGTGATGTTCGGCGCCGTCGAGCCCATGCGTGCGGCACAGCCGGCGGGCAGGTTGGCCTCGGCCTTGTCGAAAAGCGCCCAGCCGGTGAAGCCGGGGCCGAGGGGGACGGAGTCCTTGGGCTGGTAGTGGGGGTCGTTCTGGTTGTCTTCGATGATCAGGGTGTAGACCCCTCGGGGGTAGTCGCTGTCAGCGTTGGCGCGCAGCACCTGGCACCCTTTGAACACCGCGTGATCGGTGCTCTTGCCCTTGCTTTCCCACTCCTCCGCGCTGACCTCGCCACCCTTCCCGTCATCGATCAGTTCCGCAGCCTGCCGGCTGAGCGCCCCATGGCACAGTGTCTGCGGCAGCGGCGGCTTCTCGTCTTCAGGCCAGAAGCTCGCCGTCACGACGGCCACCCCGGCGGCGCCGAGCACGACGGTCAGCGGCAGCCACTTCCTCTCCATGTCTACGGCTGTCCCATCTTCTTCTGGGCGTCCTCGATGCCCTGCTGGTACCAGTTCTCGGCAGTCGTCTGGAGACCGTCCTCGTACTCGCCCGGGCTCGCGTCCAGCTCCTCCTCCGTGAGGCCCTTCTCGGTTGCCGTTTTCCGCATCATGGCGTCCATCTGCTTCTCACCGTTCTTGAAGTGGTTGACCATGTTCTTACGAGTTTCCTCGTCGACCTTGGCGTTGAGCTCGTTCATGTACCCGGCCGTGCCGGCGTCGACCGTGCGCTGGAGCGCGTCGCCGACGACGGGGATGGCCGTCAGGGGTGCGCCGATGGCGTGGTAGTTCATCCTCTGGTTCCAGGCATTGGTGTCCTTCTCCGCCTGACCGAGGTCATAGATGACGTCACCGCACACGCCGTCGAAGTGGCCGAGCACCGAAGCGGACTGCTTGATCCAGGCGCGAAGCTCGGGGTCCTCCTTACGGAAGGATTCCGGTGGGAAGCCGCTCATCCCCTCGGCGATCACCACGCTCTGCGAGTGGTGCATGACACCGAACGCCTTGGGGTCCTCGGCGACGCCGCGCATGAGGCGGGTGAGGTCGCCCCGCTCGACCGTGAGGTTGTTGAAGTCGGTCGGCCCGTCCATCTTCTTGCCGAGGATCTGGTGCACGTCAGAGGCGTAGTCGCCGATCATGTTGCCCATGCTCGTGCGCATGGCGACCGCATGACCACTCCCGTTCCCGCGTCCGTCGAAGGCCTGCTGCTGACGGCCGACCGTCTCCTCGACGGCGAACTCGCCGACGCCACCACCGCCGGCCGGCACCGCGCTGCGGACCCCACTGGAGCTCCGCGTCGAGCAGGTGCTGGACGCGGCGACGCCCGGCCTGTCCCGCACCACCGGGCGTGCCAAGCTGCTCCTGCTGCACTTCGTCGCGCCGGCCGGAACGGCCCGGCGGGCGAAGGCCCTTTGGTCCCAGCTGAGTCTGGGATGCCACTACCACCTGTACGAGCTCGGCCCCACGTACGACCAGGTGCGGGTCTGGCGGGCCGAGGTCGGCGGTCTCGTCCGGGAACTCAGCAACTGACCGTTCGTCATCGTGCGGTTTCTGATGGTTGTTTCACGGGGTACGGGCGCATGCCCGTGGCGGTGTCCCCCGGCACCGCAGGGAGGACGCACATGAGCACCACCACTCGGGACGAGATTCTCGCCGGCGAGCAGCGGGCGGTGGACCACGCGTACGACTGCTACACCACGAAACTGGCCGAACTGAGCGGCACCTCGGCGGCCACCGCCTCGGCGAGCGGCAAGGACGGGATCGCCAACCGGGCCGAAGCGGTGGCGCGGGCCGAGGCATACGGGGGACTGGGCGACGAGGCGCTGGTCTTCTCCAGCGTCGACGCCCCGGAGGACCCGGGCGGAGAGCCCCGACCGTGGTACATCGGGCGCCGTGGGGTGAAGAACAGCGACAACGATCCGGTTGTCCTGCTGTGGACCAGCCCCCAGGCGCAGACCTCCGGCGGGCCTGTGTGGAGGCCCCGACAGGCCCGCGGCGCGGAGGGGGAGCGGGCGAGGAGGCATCGGGGATCCCGTGGCCCGGAACGGTCCTTGTCGGCCGCAGACCTCTGGGCACGAGGAGTCGCTCGGCGGGAGCATAGGCTTGGCCCGGGTGTTCGTCCGTCGTGACGAGAGGCGAAGCCCGGTCCCGTGCCGCGGTCCTGCACCGCACGGGGCGTCGAGAACCAGTCGAGGACCACCGGCACGTGCCGAAGGCCTTCAGAAGGGTGCAGGTCATGTTTCACCAAGGCCCGGCCGCCGTCGGCGCATCGGCGCGTCGCAGGGGTGACGACCTCACCTGCGGCGGCGGTGTGCCGGGGCGCGGCGACGCATGGTCCACCGGGGCGGTGGACTGGGTTCCGGCGGAGGCCGGCCCGACCGTCTGCGCCGCACAGGACCTCATACCGCACGTCACCCGCGATCTGTGAGCACCCCCATCGCCACCCAGCACTCGGCAGAGCGGCAACCGGGCGTACAGCAGGCCGGGCACCGGACCGGTTCCGGCCGCTCGCAGGAGCGGACGGCCGCCTGCCCGTCGTGCGCGAGGGGAACGAGCGGGCCCGCGCACGACGGACGGCACGCCACCGAGCACATACACCCGCGGGGAGTCGTCGACCTGCGCGGCCATGCCGAGTCGGACATCACGCTGTCCTACCCGGGCAACGCGTTGGTCGTCGTCGCGGGACTTCCCGGCAGCGGGAAGAGCACGCTGCTGCACGCCTGGTCCTCCGCCGCCACTGTCGTCGACCCCCGCGCCACCCGCACCGCCTACGAGGCCCTGACGCCTTCCTGGCTTCCCTACGCGGTCTGCCGGCCCTGGGCCCGGCTGAGGCACATGGGGTGGATGCGCACCGAGATACGGCGGACGCATCCGCTGCTCATCCACGACTGCGGCAGCAGGGCCTGGATGCGCCGGTGGCTGGCCCACCACGCCCACCGAGCCGGCAGGCCCCTGCACATGGTGGTGCTCGATGTCGGCCCCCAGGAGGCGCTGTCGGGCCAGCGCGCCCGCCGGCGCCTGACCTCGCGCCGTGTCTTCGCCACGCACCGGCGGGGTCTGGCGAGACTCCTCGCGGGCGTCGAACACGGCGGCCTGCCGCCGAGCCTGGGCCTCGACTCCATGGTCCTGCTCGACCGTACTTCGCGTGAGCGCGCCGCCCGGGCGCAATTCGGCGGGAAGTCCACGGGGGCGGGCTGAGACGCCGGGGCGCTCGTGAACCTCGGGCGGTGAGCACGGGGTTCCGGGGTTTGCGTCAGCCTCCGTTGTCCGTGCGCCGCTCGACGGGCCGTGCCCCGGGGAGCAGCCCGTGCGGTTGCTCCCCGGGGCACGGTCATGAGGCCCGGTCCGGGTCCTGGTCCCGGGCCCGGCGGATCAGTCCTTCTCGTAGAGGCCGAACATGTCGACCACGAGGTGCGTGGGCTCCCAGCCGCGGTTCCAGAAGTCGATGACGCCGGTCGCCCCGGTGCTCGCCTGGACCAGGTTCGGGACGGTCTCGCCCTTCGTCCAGTTCAGGTTGGAGGAGTTGGGCGGGGTCGGCTTCTTCGCGGTCCCGTTCTCGCGCTGGGCCCAGGTGTAGGGGTCCGGGGCGACCGTGAGGTGACCGCTGCCCCGGGTGTCGGTGACCGTGGTGTTCAGGACGAACGCGGTGACCGTCGGATCGCCGTCCGCCAGCGGAAGCCAGCGGAAGTCCTGCCCCGCGACCGGGAAGTCGTACTTACGCGAGTCGTGCAGGCGCGTCGGCGTCGTCGGCAGGTAGGCGGCCTTGCTGCCGGGGCTGTAGTAGCCGACGACGTCCACGACCACGTCGGTCGGGTCCCAGGCGCCGTTGCGGATGTTGATCCTGCCGTCGGGGCCCACCGGGACGATCACCGAGTTCGCGATGGTCTGGTTGGCCTTGAAGTTCACGTTCGAGGTGTCCGGCGCCGTCTGTCCGCTCGGGTAGACGGTCAGGTGTCCCGCGCCGCGGGGGGCCGTGGCGGTGACGTTGAGGGCCACCGCGGTGACCCCGGAGGCCGGGATCGAGCCGTTGCCGGCCACCTGCAGGCCGAACGTGCTCTGTCCGGCGAGCTGGCCCCAAGTGCCCTGGCCGGTACGGCTGTCGGCGATGCGGAACGGCTCCAGCGAGGTGTAGCCCCCGGCGGTGGCGGAGCGGCTGAAGTACCCGGTGACGTCCGCGAGCAGGTCCACGTCGCCGTAGCTGCGGTTGACGAGTTCCACGTAGCCGTCCGCTCCGACCGGCACGATCGTCATGTTCGGCACGGTCTGGCCCGCGACGAAGTTGACGTTCGAGGTGGTCGGTTGCGCCGTACCCGAAGGGTAGGCCGTGATGTGTCCGGCCGAACGGGGGCTGACGACGGTGACGTTGAGCGCAACGGCGGTCGCGTCGGCCGGGATACCGCTGTTGCCGCCGACCTTCACGCGGGCCACGCCGTACGGGGCGAGCGGGCGCGAGCTGCCGCCGATGCCAGAGCGGGTGTCGAGCAGCCGGGTCGGTGCGTGCGGGGTGAACTTCGAGCCGGCGGCCTGGACGTCCACGCTGTTGGTGGCGGTCACGTTGTTGTCCTGGTCGGTCAGGGTGACCGTGACCTTGTGGTCTCCGACCTCGGCGAAGGTGTGCTCGGAGGTCAGGAGCTTCGCTCCGGTGACGTGCTCGGTGACGGTCCTGCCGTCGCCCCAGTCGATGTCGACCCGGACGGGCGCGCCGGCGGCGGTGGTGATCTGCGAGGCCAGGCTGAAGCCGTGCGCGGACGTGGCCGAGGCGCGCAGGTCGACGGCGAGCCCGGCGTTGCCCTTCGCCGCCTCTGCGGCCCCCGCGGCCTGCGAAGCGGCCGCCTTGCCCGACGCGGACGCGGTCGCGGAGGTGCGGACAGTGCGCTCCGCCGGACTGTGGAAGACGACGGACTTGGCCGCGGCGGCCTTGGCGGCATCCATCGCCGCGGCAGCGCTCCCCTGGCGCTGCGCGGGCTGCTCCGCGGCCTGGGCCGCGGTCGGTACGAAGCCGATGGCTGCCGCTACGACGGCAGCCGAAATCATGACGCGGTGACGCTGCACCGGTCCCCCCTAGATATTGAACGAGTTCAGAAAATGAAGCGCGTTTAGGCTGCACATACCGGTCGGTCGAAGCGAACGTGTTCCCGAAGCGCGCGAACGTACTGTCGATGGGGACGGCGGGGCGGGCGTGGCGGTTGCGCCGTACGTGATCCATTTCCCTGGGCGGCGATCCGCGAAAGTCATATGAATGCGGTCGGCCGGCTGCATAGGCTGACCATCGGTCAACCCGGATCCGGGTCAGGGTCAGGGTCCATGGAACGAGGAGAAGCACTGATGGTCGGGTCCCGCGTCCTTGCCCTCGGGCACTATCAGCCGGCGAAGGTGCTGACCAACGCCGATCTGGAGCAGATGGTCGACACCAGCGACGCATGGATCCAGAGCCGGGTCGGGATCAAGACCCGCCGGGTGGCCGCCGAGGACGAGTCGGTCTCGGACATGGCGGCGAAGGCCGCCGCGAACGCCCTGGCCAACGCGGGGCTGACCGGTGAGGACATCGATTTCGTCATCGTGGCCACCTGTACGGCGCAGGACCGCTCGCCCAACACGGCGGCCCGCGTCGCGGCTGCCGTCGGCGCCAAGGCCCCAGCCGCGATCGACGTGAACACGGCCTGTTCCGGATTCCCGCACGCGATGGCGCTGGCGGACCAGAGCATCCGCACCGGCTCCGCCACGAAGGCCCTGGTCATCGGTGTGGAGAAGCTGACGGACTTCGCCGACTGGACCGACCGCACCACCTGCGTGCTGATCGGCGACGGGGCCGGCGCGGCCGTCGTCGTCGCCTCCGAGGAGTCCCGGATCAGCCCGGTCGTCTGGGGATCCGTACCCGAGATGGGGCACGCCGTGCGCATCGAGGCGCCGTCCCACACCTTCGCCCAGGAAGGGCAGTCGGTGTACCGCTGGGCCACCACCGCCCTGCCGGAGGTCGCGCTCCAGGTGTGCGAGCGGGCCGGGGTCAAGCCCGAGGACCTCGGCGGTGTCGTCCTGCACCAGGCCAACCTGCGGATCATCGAGCCGCTGGCCCGCAAGATCGGCGCGGTCAACGCGGTCATC
This sequence comes from Streptomyces sp. PCS3-D2, assembly GCF_000612545.2. Taxonomy (GTDB): domain Bacteria; phylum Actinomycetota; class Actinomycetes; order Streptomycetales; family Streptomycetaceae; genus Streptomyces. The sequence goes on from NZ_CP097800.1 coordinate 4,436,778, forward strand.
GCCAAGGACGTCGTGGACTCCGGCAACACCTCCGCCGCCAGCATCCCGCTCGCGCTCTCCAAGCTCGTCGAGCGCGGCGAGATCGAGAAGGGGGCACCCGTACTGCTCTTCGCCTTCGGCGGCGGCCTGTCCTACGCCGGCCAGATCATCCACTGCCCATGACCGGGACGGACGAGGCGACCGCGATGAAGTCCTCCTCCACCGCCCCCTGGTGGCCGCAGCTGCGGCTCCAGCCGTCCGCCGCGCCCAGGCTGCGCCTGCTGGTGTTCCCGCACTCCGGCGCCGGACCCAACACCCTCTTCCCCCTCGTCGAACCGCTGCCCGACGAGGTCGAGGTGCTCGGGCTCTCACTGCCCGGCAGGGAGCGCCGCTTCGGCGAGACTCCCGGCTGCCGTCTCGACGAGGTGCTCGACTCGGTGGCCGAGGAGGTGCTCGGCCGGGACCCGCTGCCCACCGTGGTCTTCGGCCACAGCCTCGGGGCGCTGCTCGCCGTCCGCGCCGCACAGCTCCTCGGCCCGCACTGCCGGGCCGCTGTCGTCAGCGGCCAGGCCCCCGGCCGGACCCGGCGCCGCGCCCACGCCACCAGCAGCGAGGAGGACGCCGTCCGGCTGCTGCGGGAGGGCGGCGGCACCCCGGAGTGGGTCCTGCACGACCCGGAGATGCTCGCCCACGTCACGCGCGTCCTGCGTGCCGACATCGACCTCAGCCGGGAGGCCGCCGTCGGTTTCGAGGGCGTACGGCTCGACGTGCCCCTCCACGTCATCGGGGGCACGGCCGATCCGCTGGTCCCGCACGAACCGCTGGACGGCTGGGCCGACCACACCACCGGCCACTGCCGGGTGCGCCGTTTCGACGGCGACCACTTCTTCCTCGTCGCCGACGAACACCGCGGCGCGGTGGTGGACATCCTGCGCGAGGCCCTCGCGCACTGAACGGTGTTCCCGGCCCCGGCAGGGCCCCGTGGGCGGACGGTGCCTACGGGCGGATGATGCGGACCTGGTAGCTGCCGTCGCGCAGCTCGCCCACCACCGAGATGCTGATGCCCGCCTTCTCGTCGGTGAAGGTCTCTCCCGGCCGGAACGGCGCGTCCGACAGTTCGGCGTGCACGTTGGGCCGGCGGGTGCAGCCGCCGCTCGCGGTCGAGCTGTCCGACACGATCACGGGGCCGTGTCCGGTGTCCACGTCGGAGTCCACCTTGTAGATCAGCACGCCGGGCCTGCAGACGGCCTCGTCGTTGCCGGCCCGGGTCCGCACCTCCACGGCGTAGCCGACGCTCTCCGACAGCGGGACGAAGGCCAGCTTCATGCCGCCCTCGACCGCCAGCGGGGTCAGGACGTGGTCGCTGGTGCCGGACTTCGACGCGCAGGAGATCTGCGTGCTGTCCAGCCAGCCCAGCTTCCACTTGTGCCAGCCCATCAGGTCGTTGTTGGCACCCCAGTCCTCGCTCATGATGTCCCAGTGCCCGACGGTGTTCCCGCCGTCGGCGGTGTAGAGGTCGGGCAGCCCGAAGACGTGCCCGTTCTCGTGCGGGAGCACCCGGTAGCCGGTCTCCCGGTAGGTCCCGGAGCCGTCGTCCTGCCGGCTGTAGACGAAGGACGTGTTGGACAGCGGGACCCCGTCGGCCATCGGCGCCTCGCCGTTGCCCGAGAAGGTCACCGACAGGACGGTGTCCAGTGCCGACGGCCCCGCGTTCGGCGTGACCAGGATGTTGACCAGGTCGTAGCGGCTGAAGTCCACCTCGGAGTCGGCGGCCCTCGCGATGTGCTCCACGAGCTGCCGGTAGCCCGGCTCGTAGGAGGACCCGCGCTCGATGCCGTACGCCGCGAAGGGCATCGGCATCCGCAGCCAGGTCTTTATCGGGGCCTCGGCCCGGTAGGCCAGCCGACCGTAGGAGCTGGTGCGGAACCAGTCCGAGGTCTGGGGGAAGAACTCGGCCAGCCGGTCCAGGGCCGTGCCCTCGCCCTTGGCGTCGGGGAAGTCGATCATCAGGTTCAGCGCCCGGACCTCTCCTGTCGAACGCGAGTACCCCGGCGGGGTCGGCATGCCCTCGGACATCTGCACGCCCATCGTCCCGGCGATCCGGCACGGCGCGAGCGCCGTTTCGACCGTCGTGGCCACCGGCCCCGCCGCCGACTGGCCGCGGCTGGATATCCCTGTGCTCGCCGTCGCCGTGACGCCGATCGCCAGCGCGGTCAGTCCGATGTACGCGCCGGTCAGGCGTGGTCTGCGTATCCGGCGGCGGGTCTGCGTCATGGAGATCGCCCTCGGGTCCGCGGCAGCCGGCCCTGTCCGGTCTGCGCCCTGTGCGCTTCACCCTCCGTCGGGCGCGCCGCGCCCGCGCGCCGGGAGAGGCCAAAGGGTGAAGCGCCCCCGCAGCGGCGTGACCCGGTTCACACCGAGGGGTGAAATAACCGGGGAGCTGTTCCCCGTTTGCATGGGAGTCCCGCCAAGCGGGGAACGGCTCCCCGTTTGGCGGGCCGGCCCGCAGATCCCGCACCACTCGTCACCGCCCGGGGAGGCACCGGAAATGCAGAGCACCACCACGGCCGCCGCGGCGTCCCCGTCCGCCGCGGCGGACGGGTGTCCGGCGGCCCCGCAGTCCGGCCGGTCCCGCGGCTCCCGCGAGGGCGGCGGCCCGCCGCGCCCGCGCGCCGACGCCGTCCGCAACCGCGAGCGGATCCTGGCGGCGGCCCGCGAGGCCTTCGTCGAGTTCGGTGCGGCGGCCCCGCTCGACGAGGTGGCCCGCCGGGCGGGCATCGGCAACGCCACCCTCTACCGGCACTTCCCCGACCGCGACGCACTCGTCCACCAGGTCGTCCTCTTCACCACGGAGCGGGTCGCGGCCTCGGCCGAGGCCTCTCTGGCCGAGGAGCCCGACGCCTTCGCCGCGCTGTGCCGGTTCACGCACGCCGCTGCCGACGAGCGGATCGGCGCCCTGTGCCCGATGCTCGCCGACGGCTTCGACCGCGACCACCCCGAACTCCTCGCGGCGCGCACCGCCTTGGCGGAGGCTGTGGAGACCCTGCTGGCCGCGGGCCAGCAGGCCGGACTGGTCCGCGCGGACATCGGCGTCGGCGACCTGATGGTCGCCCTCTCCCAGCTCAGCCGCCCCCTCCCGGGTACCGCCTGCTTCGACACCGACCGCTTCGCCCACCGTCATCTCCAGCTCTTCCTCGACGGGCTGCGGGCCCCGGCCCGCTCCGAACTGCCCGGTTCGGCAGCCACTTTGGAAGACCTCACGCTGAAAACCATGTGACACCGCAAAAGCTTACGAACTAGCCTTTTCCAGTCATTCCGCACAGTGAAACGGGTACTCCCATGCCGAAATCAGCCGCGACACTCCCGTCGGCTGCCGATCCCAGTCGCTGGAAGGCTCTCGTCTTCATAGCCCTGGCCCAGCTGATGGTCGTCCTCGACGCGACCATCGTGAACATCGCCCTCCCCTCGGCCCAGACCGACCTCGGCATCTCCGACGGCAACCGCCAGTGGGTCATCACCGCCTACGCGCTCGCCTTCGGCGGACTGCTCCTCTTCGGTGGCCGCATCGCCGACAAGTGGGGCCGCAAGAACGCCTTCGTCCTCGGTCTCGCCGGCTTCGCCCTGGCCTCCGCGCTCGGCGGCGCCGCGAACGGCGAAGCCATGATGCTCGGCGCCCGCGCCCTCCAGGGCGCCTTCGGCGCACTGCTCGCACCGGCGGCCCTGTCCCTGCTGGCGGTGATGTTCACCGACGCCAAGGAGCGGGCCAAGGCCTTCGGCATCTACGGCGCGATCGCGGGCGGCGGCGGCGCCGTCGGCCTGATCCTCGGCGGCTTCCTCACCGAGTACCTCAACTGGCGCTGGACGTTCTTCGTCAACATCCCGTTCGCGGTCGTCGCGGCCGTGGGTGCCTGGATGGTCATCCGCGAGCCCGCCGGCTCCCGCAACCGCGCCCCCCTGGACATCCCGGGCGTGGTCCTGTCCACCACCGGCCTCGTGGCCCTGGTGTACGGATTCACCCGCGCCGAGTCGGCCGGCTGGTCGGACCAGGTCACCGTGGCCATGTTCATCGCCTCGGCGGCCCTGCTGGCGGCGTTCGTCTTCGTCGAGTCCAAGGTGCAGTCCCCGCTGCTGCCGCTGCGCGTCCTGCTGGAGCGCAACCGCGGTGGTGTCTACCTCTCGCTCGGCCTGGCCGTCATCGCGATGTTCGGCCTGTTCCTCTTCCTCACCTACTACCTCCAGGTCGTGAAGGGCTTCTCGCCGGTCAAGACCGGCTTCGCCTTCCTGCCGATGATCGCGGGCATGATCCTGGGCTCCACCCAGATCGGCGCCCGCCTGATGACCCGAGTCGCTCCGCGCCTGCTGATGGGCCCGGGCTTCCTGGTCGCCGCCGCCGGAATGCTGCTGCTGACCCAGCTGGAGGTCGGATCCTCCTACCCCGCGCTGATCCTGCCGGCCCAGCTGCTGCTCGGCCTCGGCATGGGTACGGCCTTCATGCCGGCCATGTCGCTGTCCACGCACGGGGTGAACCCGGCCGACGCCGGTGTCGCCTCCGCCATGGTCAACACCTCGCAGCAGGTCGGCGGCGCCATCGGTACGGCGCTGCTGAACACCATCGCCGCCTCGGCGACCACCGCCTACCTGACCGACCACGCGGCCGAGGCCGCGGGCGGCGGGGCCGCGGCCCGGCTGGTGCAGGCCCAGGCCATGGTCGAGGGCTACGCCTCCGCCATCTGGTGGGCAGTGGGCATCCTGGCCGCCAGCGCGGCGATCGCCCTGACCCTGATCAACACCGGCCGTCCGGGTGCGGGCGACCCGATGGCCTCCGGGTCCGACTCCGCCGAGGACGCCGGCGTCAAGGTCCCGGTGATCGCGCACTGAGCAGGGCCGCGTAGCCCGCGGAATGACTGGACACCCCACTTGGTTCAAATTTGAACCAAGTGGGGTTAGTCTTTTCGAGGCAGCCCTGTACGACGACGGAGGAGCGCCCCCTCATGAACCCGGCTCCCGGACCCCAGGCCCCGACGGGCGCGAGCCCCCAGGCGACGCGCATGCCGGCGCTGTACCTCAGCCACGGGGCGCCGCCGCTCGCCGACGATCCGGTCTGGCCGGGCGAACTGGCCGCCTGGTCGGCCGACCTGCCCCGCCCCACCGCGATACTCATCGTCTCCGCCCACTGGGAGGAGGCCCCCCTGGCCCTCGGTGCCACCGCATCCGCCCCGCTGGTCCACGATTTCTGGGGCTTCCCCGCGCACTACTACCGGGTCCGCTACGACGCCCCGGGTGCCCCCGCGCTCGCCGCCTCGGTCCGGGCCCTGTTGCGGGCCCCGGGCACCCCGGTCCAAGACATCCCGGACCGCGGCCTGGACCACGGCGCGTACGTCCCGCTGGTGGAGATGTACCCGGAGGCCGACATACCGGTCCTCCAGATGTCCCTGCCGACGCTGGATCCGCGCCGCCTGATGGACATCGGCCGCAGGCTCGCGCCCTTGCGCGACGAGGGCGTCCTCATCGTCGGCAGCGGCTTCTTCACCCACAATCTGGCCGCGCTGCGCCACACGGGCCCGGGTGTCCCCGCCTGGTCGGCGGAGTTCGACGCGTGGGGCCGAGAGGCGCTGGCCGCCGGCGACATCGACTCCCTGCTGGACTTCGAGGCCAGGTCCCCGTCCGGCCGGCTGGCCCACCCCCGGACGGAGCACTTCGCCCCGCTCTTCGTCACCCTCGGCGCCGCCGACGCGACCGGCGACCTCGCGAAGCGCCGCGACCCGGTCGACGGCTTCTGGATGGGCCTGTCGAAGCGCAGCCTCCAGTTCGGTTGAGGGGCGTCCCGCCGGGGCGCCGTCCGAGTCCCCCGGGCCGCCGCCCGGCTTCACCGGGGCGGGTGCTCGCCGGTCGGTCCCAGCCGCTTCTCGTACCACCGCACGTCCCAGTAGCGGCCGAACTTCCACCCCGCTTCCGTGAACTCGCCGATCCGGCGGAAGCCGAAGCGCTCGTGGAGGCGTACCGAGGCGTCGTTCGGCAGGGCGACACCGGCGAACACGCGGTGCACCGGCTCCTTCTCCAGTGCGGCGAAGAGCGCCCCGTACAGGAGGGTGCCCACCCCCCGCCCCACCGCGTGCGGGGCGAGGTACACGCTGGCCTCCACCGACGTGGCATACGCCGGTTTCGGACGGAACGGACTGGTGGTGGCGTATCCGGCCATGCGCTCGCCAGTCCAGGCAACCAGAAGCCTGTGAGGGCCGTCTTCAGGATGGGAGTGCAGCCAAGGGCGACGCTGTTCCGGAGTGAACGCGGTGGTGTCGAACGTGACGGCGGTCTCTCGGACGTAGTGGTTGTACAGGTCCGTGAGCGACGTCAGATCGGCCTCCGTTCCGGGTCTGACCTGCACCTCTTCGTGATCGTGCGACATTCGTCCCCCTCTCGTGGCGGGGCAGGATACTGCAAGATCTCGAAAATGAGGGACCAACGTGGGAATTCTGTCCCGATTCCAGTCGTTGTTTCCTTCGGAAGCGGGCACTCGGGAGAGTGTCCGAGGGCGTACCACCGCACCACGGTGGCCGTCCGGCAGCCGCACCGCGACCGAACTCATCGCAAGGGAGCACGCATGGCAACCCGCGCCGTCGCCCGCCGTCAGTCCACGAGCAGCGCACGCGCTGTGGGCGGGGAGATCGCAGACCGCGACCTGGTCGGCATGTACCTGGACGAGATCGCGCGCACCCCGCTCCTCGACGCCGCCAGGGAAGTGGAGCTCTCCCAGATCATCGAGGCCGGTGTCTACGCCCAGCAGATCCTCGACGGCGCGATAGAGCGTGACGGGGACCGGCCCGCCCGCGAGGAGCTGGAGGCGCTGGCCGCCGAAGGGGAGCGCGCCAAAGAGGTCTTCATCCGCTCCAACCTCCGTCTCGTCGTCGCCGTCGCCCGGCGCTATCCGCGCAGCGGCCTGCCCCTCCTCGACCTGATCCAGGAGGGCAACGCGGGCCTGGTCCGCGCGGTGGAGAAGTTCGACTACACCAAGGGCTTCAAGTTCTCCACGTATGCCACGTGGTGGATCCGCCAGGCCATCACCCGGTCCATCGCCGACCAGTCCCGCACCATCCGCCTCCCCGTCCACCTCGTCGAGGAGCTCGGCCGGATCCGCCGGGTCCAGCGCGAGTTCAACCGCGAGAACGGCCGAGACCCGGAGCACGCCGAGATCGCGGCCGAGCTGGACTCGACGGAGAAGCGCGTCGGCGACGTACTGGACTGGGCCCGCGACCCGGTCAGCCTGAACATGTCGGTGGACGACGAGGGCGACACGCAGTTCGGCGACCTCCTGGAGGACACCTCGGCGATCTCCCCCGAGCAGTCCGTGCTCTCGCTGCTGCGCAGCGAGGAGCTGGAGGACCTGCTCGGCAGGCTCGACCAGCGCACCGCGTCGATCATCAAGATGCGGTACGGCATCGACGACGGCCGCGAGCGGACCCTCACCGAGGTCGGCAAGCAGCACGGCCTGACCCGGGAGCGGATCCGCCAGATCGAGAAGCACGCCCTGCTGGAGCTGAAGCGGATGGCGCGCGACACCGGCTTCGACGCCGTGGCCTAGCCGCCCGCCGCCGAACCCCCTGAACGAGCCCCGGTGCCTATCCCCCCCAGGCGCCGGGGCTCCCTCGTTCTCCGGGCGCCGCTCGCGCCAGGCGCCGTTATCCGGGCGTCGCCGCCGACGCGAGCCGCGCGGCCAGCGCACCGGCCGCCGTCCGCAGCGCCGCCGGCTCCCGCACCGTGAAGTCCAGCCCCGTCAGGGCCAACCGGGCCGCCAGCCACTCCGGCGCGTCCCGGCTCTCGAAGCGGACCACGGCCGCCCCGGTCTCGCCCGCCCCGGTCTCGCCCGCCCCGGTCCCGCCCGGCAGGGCGGCCGCCCGCAGCCACTCCGGCAGCTCGGCCGCTCCCGCCTCGAAGACGACCTCCACCGCGTACGTCCGTGCGCCGTGCGCGCCGAGCCCCCGCCGTACGAACTCCTCCGCGTCCATCGGCAGCTCCCGCGGCGCGAACCGGGCCCCCGTCGCGAACGCCTCGTCCACCCGGTCCACCCGGAAGGTCCGCCAGTCCTCCCGCTCCATGTCGTAGGCCACCAGGTACCACCGGCTTCCCGTGCTGACCAGCCGGTACGGCTCCACCAGCCGCCGTGACCGGGCCCCGTCCCGCGCCCGGTAGGCGAACCGGAGCCGCTCCGGCCCGGCCACCGCCGACGCCATCGTCGTCAGCGTCCGCGGGTCCACGCTCGCCCCGTCCCCCCGCGTCAGCGCGATCGTGGCCGACTGCAGCGTGCTCACCCGGTGGCGCAGCCGGGACGGCAGGACCTGCTCCAGCTTCGCCAGCGCGCGTACGGAGGCCTCCTCGACCCCTTCGATCGCGTGCCCGGCTCCCGCCCGCAGCCCCACCGCGATCGCCACGGCCTCCTCGTCGTCCAGCAGCAGCGGCGGCATCGCCGCGCCCGCCACCAGCCGGTAGCCGCCCTCGGAGCCGAGCGTGGCCTCCACCGGGTAGCCCAGCTCCCGCAGCCGCTCGATGTCGCGCCGGATGGTCCGCGCACTCACTCGCAGCCGCTGCGCCAGCTCGCTGCCGGGCCATTCGCGCGGGGTCTGGAGGAGGGACAGCAGGGACAGGAGCCGTGCCGGTGTGTCGGTCATGTGATCCAGGCTGCCAGCGAAAGAGGACATGCACTGACCTATATCCCGTCTAGGTTTCTCCTCATGACCACCGAGACGCCCCAGACAGCGCCCGAAAGAGAGAACGGGCCCATACGAGAAGAGCGGAACGGCGCAGCCCACGACGCACCCAGCTCACCCCCCGACCGCCGCCGCTGGCTGGCGCTCGCCATCGTGATGACCGCGGCCTTCATGGACCTGGTCGACGTGACCATCGTCAACATCGCGATCCCCACCATGCGCCAGAACTTCGGCGCCTCGACCAGCGCGATCCAGTGGATCACCGCAGGCTACGCGCTCGCGTTCGCCGCAGGGCTCATCACCGGCGGCCGTCTCGGTGACATCTACGGACGCAAGCGCCTCTTCCTCATCGGCATAGCCGGCTTCACCGCCGCCTCGCTGCTCTGCGGCATCGCGGCCGACCCGGCCATGCTCGTCGCCTCCCGCATCCTCCAGGGCGGCATGGCCGCCATGATGGTGCCGCAGGTGCTGGCCATCATCCACGTCACCTTCCCCCCGCAGGAACGCGGCAAGGTCTTCGGGATGTTCGGCGCGATCGTGGGCCTGGGCGCCGTCTCCGGTCCCATGCTCGGCGCGCTGCTCACCCAGTGGAACCTCTTCGGTCTCGAATGGCGCCCGATCTTCCTGATCAACCTGCCCGTCGGTATCGCGGGCGTGATCCTGGGCCGCAAGTTCATCAGCGAGTCCAAGGCCCCCCAGGCCCTGCGGCTGGACCTGGTCGGTGTCGTCCTCGCGACCCTCGCCCTCGTCATGCTGATCTTCCCGCTCACCGAGGGCCGTGAGAACGGCTGGCCGCTGTGGGGCTTCGTCTGCATGGCCGTGGCGCCGTTGGTCTTCGCCGCGTTCATCGCGTACGAGAAGTACAAGATCAAGAAGGACGGCTCCCCGCTCGTCGAGCTCTCCCTCTTCAAGGTCAAGAGCTTCGCCGGCGGCATCGCCGTCCAGCTGACCTTCGGCATCGCGACCGGGATCTTCTTCCTGGTCTGGACGCTCTACATGCAGATGGGCCTCGGCTGGAGCGCCCTGCGGGCCGGCACCACCGGAATCCCCTTCTCCATCGCCGTCTCCGTGGCCGCCGGCCTCTCGGTCGAGAAGCTCGTCCCGCGCTTCGGTCGCAAGGTGCTCCAGGCGGGCGCCCTGGTCATGGCCGCCGGACTGCTCCTGTACATCTGGGAGTCCGCGCACTACGGCATGGAGATCGCCTCCTGGCAGATGGCCGCCCCGCTGATCCTCATGGGCGCCGGCATGGGCCTCATCGTCGCCCCGCTCAACGACACCACGCTGTCCGAGGTGCCGCGCCGGGACGCGGGCTCGGCCTCCGGGCTGATCAACACCACCGGTCAGATGGGCAACGCGCTGGGCCTGGCCCTGACGTCCGTGGTCTTCTTCGGGCTGATCGAGGACGACACGCTCTTCGGCCCGCCCTACGTCGAGGCCTTCCGCGGCGCGCTCTGGTGGGTCGTGGGCGTGCTGGTGGTCATCTCCGTGGTGATGTTCATGCTGCCGCGCAGGGCGATCCCGATGGAGGAGCGCGAAGGCGCCGCCGAGCACACCGAGCACACCGGGAACGCCACCGAGAAGGTGCCCGCCCTCTAGGGTCCGGCCCCGGTTCTCCGGCCCGGACGGGCCCACCCGCCCCGGGTGGGCCCGTCCGCCGTCCCGTCCCGCCTCGCCCCGCGGGCCCCAGGACACCCCGGCGCGGCCGGGGCGGGGGAACGGCGTGCGGGAGGGGACTCAGCCGACGCGGGCGCGGAACTCCATCGCCCCGCGCGCGGCCGCCTCGCTGTCGTACACCTCGCACATGTGCCGCCCGTCGGGGGTGGCCGTGTGCTCGACCTCCCACAGGCTCAGCTCGGTCCCGTCCAGCAGCACGAAGCCGTGCTCGTACAGATGGAAGCCCGCGTCCCGCCCGGTCGGCAGGGCCTGCCGGGTGCCGAAGGCCTGAGTGATCCGGTGCGCGTACGCCGCGCGCAGCAGCGCCGCCACCCGCTCACCGGGCCGGTCCGGGTTCTCCGCGCGGCGCAGCACCCGGCGTGCGTGGTCGGCGGAGTCCTCCACCACGTACTCACGGTGCCGGGGCACCGGCGCCGAGGAGGCGAACAGCGCACCGAGCCCCGACGCGTCGTCGTACGGCTCCTCCTCACCCGCGAGCGGCACCGGATCGGGGGCCGCCCCCACGGCCGACTCCCCGAACAGCCGGGCCACCGCCAGGCGGGTCTCCGCCCTCGTCGCGAAGACCTCGTGCCGCGGGTCCCGGTCTCCCTCCAGCCGGCAGGACAGCTCCCACAGCGAGACCGCACCGCCGTCGGGCAGCAGATAGGTGTGGCGGTGCGTCTCCCGCCAGACGCCCGCCGCCGGGCCGTGGTGGGTGGTGCAGAGCGAAGAGCTGTGGGCGAGCGCCGTACCGAGGCGCTCCACCAGCCGGTCGGGCAGGTCGAAGGAGTTGAGGGCGCGACCGAGGAGTCGGTCGAGGTGCGCCTCGGTTGTCTCGTACGGATCGCTCAAGGGGGGCTCCAGGCCGTCGCAGCTTGTCACTTCGCGGAAGCTCAACGTAACCCCTGGCTCTGACATCACGTCCGGGGTTCGGTAAAACGTCCGGGAAGCATCGGAGGTTCCCGCCACACCTTCAGGTCAACCTGCGTACGGATGGGCATGATTGGCCCCACTCTGGGTGGAGGAGGGGGAGTATGGGCCGCATGGCAACGAACACAGTGGACGTCCCGCGCCGGCAGGTACGGCCCCGCGGCGCAGACGCAGACGAACAGGCCCCCGCAACAAGGGGTTTGGCCTGGCTGCTGGCCCTCACCGGAGCTGCCGGGGTACTGGCTTCCTGGGTGATCACCCTCGACAAGTTCCTCCTGCTGGAGGACCCGGACTTCAAGCCCGCCTGCAGCCTCAACCCGGTGGTCTCCTGCGGCAGCGTGATGCAGAGCGAGCAGGCGCAGGCCTTCGGCTTCCCCAACCCGATGCTGGGGCTGGCCGCCTACGCCGTCGTGGTCTGCGTCGGCGTGGGCCTGCTGGCGGGTGCCCGCTACCGCGGCTGGTTCTGGCTCGCACTGAACGCCGGCATGCTCTTCGGCACCGGCTTCTGCAGCTGGCTCATGGTGCAGTCGCTCTACGAGATCAACGCCCTCTGCCTGTGGTGCTGCCTGGCCTGGGTGGCGACCCTGCTGATGTTCTGGGCGGTCACCGCGCACACCGTCCGTACGGGCGTGCTTCCCGCCCCCGGTCCGCTGCGGGTCCTCTTCACCGAGTTCGGCTGGGCTCCGCCGGCCCTGCACACCGGGGTGATCGGGATGCTGGTCCTCACCCGGTGGTGGGACTTCTGGACCGGCTGAGCGCCGCGCGGGCGGCACGCGCGAGGGCCCCGGCAGCTGGACGCTGCCGGGGCCCTGTCACGCACTGCCGCGGGCTCGTCGGCCCGGACCCCCGCGCGGGGCAGGGGGGGCGGAAATCAGCTGCCGACGGAGGCGTTGCCGGACAGGACCGGGATGTTGTCCAGGATGTGCGAGAGCGGCTCGTCGCCCTTGGCCTGGGTGGAGTTCTCGGTGCACTGCTGGTTCTGCGGGTTGGACAGGACGTTGATGTCCTGGACACCGATGTTGAGCGCGGCGACCAGCGACTGGGCGTTGATCTTCGCGGGCAGGCCGACGCAGGGCTTGTTCAGGGAGCCCTGGACCAGGCTGAGCTGCGGGCTCTGGTCGCCGTGGGTCTTCTGGTTGCCGTAGATCTGCTGGGCACCATTGCCGTTGACGGTGTTGACCCCGTTGTCGTTGCCGATGGCCATGGCCGGGGCAGCGGCAGCAGCGCCCGCGCCGACGGCAACGGCGGAAACCGCGGCGGCGGTCATGAACTTCTTGAACATCTTGATCCTTCTGTCGCACGAGTGCCCGCTGATGGAGCGCCCTGGTCAACTGGCCGGTCAGGGCGTTGGTTCCGCTGCTTCACTCAAACGGCCTGCGCGTCCCGATGTTTTCCCCAGCCCGGGTGAGCCGCCTGCGGACACGTGCGCGAAGCCCGTACGCGGCCCCAGTCGCGCCGGTTCCTGTTGCGCTCCGTACGAGGTGTTCCCACGGTGAGTCAAGGAGCGATCCGAACCGGACCGCTCCCGTGTCCCCGTGTCCCACCCGAAGGAACCCCCATGCACCGCACGAAGCCGTCCCGCGCCCGTCTTCTGCTCCCCTCGGCGCTCGCCGTCGTCATACTGACCGGCGCGGCGGCACCCGCGAGTGCGGTCGACTCCGGGGCCGGGGCGGCTGCCCGCAAGGCGGCTCCGGCCGGCCCGATCGACGACCTCCTCAACGGACTTCTTGAGCAGATCAAGGCCCTGCTGCCGGCGGGCGTCACCCTGCCGGAGATCGAGCTCCCGGAGATCGAGTTGCCGGAGATCGAGCTCCCGGAGATCGAGCTGCCCGAGATCACGTTGCCGGAGATCAACCTGCCGAGCCTCCCGGGGGTGCAGCTCCCCGAGATCCCGGGGGTCGAACTCCCCGAGCTGCCGCTCACCCCGCCCGCGCTGCCGGATCCGGCAGCGCCCGGGGAGCTGGTGCCGGAGGTCCCCGACGTGCAGATCCCTGACGTCCAGCTCCCGGAGACAGAGCTCCCGGCCCTCCCGTGACGGGCCCGAAACGGCAACACGGCGACGGCGATTGAGCCGAATAGGTCGGATCGTGCCCGAAGCCGTGTCGTCCGGGAGCGAGGAACGTTTCGCTCGGTGTGAGCCCCGGAGCGGGGCGGAACGTCGAACAGAAGGTGCACCTCCCATGAACTCTGCCAAGAAGGCCGCCCTGGTCCTGGCCACCGCTGGTATCGCCGCGGCCGGTGCCGCCGGCTCCGCCGTCGCCGACTCGTCGGCCGAGGGCGCGGCCGTGGGTTCCCCCGGCGTCCTCTCCGGCAACCTGCTCCAGGTCCCGGTCCACGTCCCGGTCAACGTCTGCGGCAACACCGTGAACGTGATCGCCCTGCTGAACCCGGCGTTCGGCAACACCTGCGTCAACGACTGACGTAGCGCGCACAACCGACCGTGGGCGCCCCGGCCTTGCCGGTGGCGCCCACGGTCTTGTCAGCGGAGGCGGTTCAGCCCTGGCCGCCGTTGAGCTGTACGCCGCCCAGCATCGGCGACGCCTGGGTGGCGCCGTTCGCGAGGCCGAGGACGGTGCCCGGGACGTCGTTGCGGACCTTGTTGACCTTCTGGGCCGTGCCCACGACCTTGTTGACGGTGTCTCCCTGCTCGGCCAGCCCGTTGCCCACGGTCTGCGGAAGGTTCTCGGTCACGGGGGCCATGGAGTCCAGCGTCTGGGTCACGCCGCCGGTCAGGCTCATGGGGGGCATCGCAGCCGTCGGCTCGGCGGCGAACGCGGTACCGGAGGCGCCGAGGGCGGCGACGGAGCCGACGACGACAGCGGCGACCTTCGTGAGCTTCATTATCGAAATCCTCTTCTTTCGTGGACAGAGGCATCAGCGGCGACCGGCGCGCCGCTTTCGCCCTGCGTAACGATTCCCGGGCGCCCTGGAAACGCGAACGCGCGGGTACATGACAGCGGCCGGAGAATCCGATGAGGGATTCTCCGGCCGATATTTCTTCCGATTACCGGTATTGCCGGTCAGGCGATGCGCGAGCGCCGGTACAGAATGGCGCCGCCCAGGATCAGGGCCGAGGCGAGGGCCGCCGCGGCCGCGGGCTGACCCGCGCCGGTCTCCGCCAGTACGGGCGCACCCGCCGGAGCGGGGGCCGGGGCCGGCAGCGGCGCGGGCGCCGGTGCGGGCGCCGGCGGTACGTGGACCGGGGTGCCGCCGGAGGGGAAGGTCGGAGGCTGATCCGCCGGCGGCGCGACCTCGGGGGCCGGGGCCGGGGCGGGAGCGGGTGCGGGTGCCGGGGCGGCCTCAGGGCCTGGGGCGGGTGCCGGGGCGGCCTCGGGGGCGGGAGCCGGGCGGATCACGGGCTGGCTGCCGTGCGGCGGCGCGGGCGGCACCTCCTCCTCGGCCACGGGCGCCGGAGCGGGGAGCGTGTGCGGGGCCTCCTCGGCCGGGGGCTGCGGTGCGGGCGCCGGTGCGGGGAGCGGGACGGGCTGTTCCGCGGGCGGTACCGGAAGCTCCTGGACCGGCTCCGGGACGGGCAGCGGGGCCGGGCGGTCCTCCACCGGTTCCGGCTTCGGGTGCGGGCGCCCGGGCGCGGGCGGGGCGTGGTGCGCCGGAGGAGCGGGGTGGTCGTCGCACTCCTCCTCCTGGTTCCGGTCCTCGCCGGGGCCGCCGTAGCCGCCCTCGTGACGGGGCTCCTCGTGGCGGGGCTTGGCGTGGCGGGGTCCCTCCTTCCGGGGGGCCTGCGGTCCCTGCTCCTCCTGCCGCGGCACCTCCGGCCGCGCCACCTCCTGGCGCGGTACCTCGTACCGCCGCGGTTCGTGGCGCTGCTCCGGTACCGCGTGGCGGCCCGCGCGCTCGTCGAGGTAGCGCTCGAAGGCCTCGGCCTGTTCGGGGCTGAGGTAGCGCGCGTAGTCGTGGCCCCCGTCCGCGTGCGATCCGCCGCCGGTGACGCAGGTGTTCCCCATCGCGGGGTTGAGGGCCGCACCGCCGTCCACGCTGTTGCCGCACACGTTCGGGGAGAACGTGATGGGTACCGAGACGCTGTTGCCGGCCAGCACCCCCGGCGAATGCGAGGCCTCGGCCGTCGCGCCGGTGTGCGCGTAGGCCGCCCCGGTCGCGATCGACAACAGGCTCGACGCGGCTGCCGCCGTGAGCATGCCCTTGCCCAGTACTTGTCGGCTCAGTACCTGTCGCATGGGTCCTTCCCTGTCTACCGGCGGGCGCCGGTGGTGAATCGCAGGTGGCCTCGGAGTGCACCGCCGTGCACTCCGAGGCCACCTGCGAGGAGGTCTGCCCTTGCGGGCGCACGCGCCTGCGTCAGGCGTTGACGCAGGTGTTGCCGAACGCGGGGTTCAGCAGCCCGACGAGGTTCACGGTGTTGCCGCAGACGTTGACCGGGATGTGGACCGGGACCTGGCCCAGGTTGCCGGAGAGGACGCCCGGGGAGCCCACGGCCTTGCCGTCGGCCACCGAGTCGGCCATGGCGGGGGAGGCGGCACCGGCGGCCATCAGGGCGCCGGCGGCCAGCACCACTGCCTTCTTGTACGTCATTTTCTTTCCGATTCCTTCCCGCAGAGGCGTATCCGCTGCAGAATCAACAACGAGCAGTCGAGAGAAAAGAAACCGCGCTTTTTCGGCGAGTGTCCGGTAATTCACCCCGATGCCCCGACGGAATTCGGGCGGCCGATCGGGCGGTGAATTCGAATCATCGTGTTCCGGGTTGCGGATGCGCCCGGCATGCGGCGAGGCCGCCGCGACCCGAAGGTGCGACGGCCTCGCGGGGTGCGGGTGCGATCAGCTGCCGGCGGAGGCGTTGCCGGAGAGGATCGGGATGTTGCTGAGGATGTGCGAGAGAGCCTCGTCGCCCTTGGCCTGGGTGGAGTTCTCGGTGCACTGCTGGTTCTGCGGGCTGGACAGGACCGGGATGTCCTGGACGCCGACGTTGACCAGGGCCAGCACGGACTGGACGTTGGCCTTGGCGGGGAGCGCGATGCAGGGCTTGTTGAAGGAGCCCTGGATGAGCGCCATCTGCGGGCTCATGTTGCCGTAGGTGGCCTGGTTGCCGTAGATCTGGGCGGAGTTGTTGCCGTTGACGGTGTTGATGCCGTTGTCGTTGCCGACGGCCATCGCCTGCGGGGCCATCGCGGCACCCATGCCCACGACCGAGGCGGCAACCGCGGCCGAGGCCATCATCTTCTTGATCATTGTCGTCCCTTTTTTGCAGGATTGCCCGGTAGCGGAGCACTCGGATCAACGGCGGCGCCCCGACGGGGGTTGCGTGGCTTCACCCGGATGCAGCCGTTTCGGGCGGCGCGGTTGACGTTCAGGCGTTCACGCAGGTGTTGCCGAACGTCGGGTTGAGCGCGCCGACCAGGTTCGCCGTCAGGCCGCAGACGTTCACGGGGACGTGGACCGGGGCCTGGGCCAGGTTGCCGCTCGCCACACCGGGGGAGCCGGCGGCGATGCCCTCGGCGGTCGCGCCGCCCCCGCCGTGCGCCGAGGCGATGCCCGCGCCGCCCATCAGCACGGCGACGCCCGCGGCGGCGACGGTGGTGCCGCGCACCAGCCTCTTCTTCATCTGCGTATTTCCTTTCGGTTCGAACAATGGTGCACCTCATAACGACCCGTCCGTTGCGAGGGTGCGTGTTATCGCCCAAAAGGCCGTACGAGCGAGTCCGACGTGATTTCCAGCCCGATTTCTGACAAAGTTCACTCCTGTTTTGTCCCCTTGATCGAAAATGGAGACAGGGTCATGGGTTCCTCCGGCAGAATCCTCGGCGCACTCGGCCTGCTGTCCTGCCTCGCACTTTCCGTGAACGCCCCCGCGCTGGCGGCCCCGGCTCCCGCACCCAAGGAGCTGCCCCGGATTCCGTTCACCCAGCGTTACCAGGCCGTGCAGCACGGCGGGCTGGTCCGCGCCTCCAACTCCGGCATCAGCTGCCGCAGGGAGAAGTCCCCGCAGGCGGAGCCGTGCGCCGAGGTCAAGCGGGGCGCGGCAGGGGTCAACGGCGAGTTCGAGATGTTCTACAGCGAGGTCGACAAGAACCCGGACACCTACAACTCCACCCGGGCCGAGCTCAAGGTCCCGCAGGGCGCGAAGGTCTCGTACGCCCGGCTGTACTGGGGCGGAAACCTGCGGGTGGGCGAGCAGAAGCCGCCGGAGGACAACGGACGGGTGCTGGTCGCCGAGCCGGGCGGGGCCTACAAGGAGGTGCTCGCCGACACGGTGATCGGCCACCGTACGGACGCGGGCAGCGACGCCTATCAGGCCTCCGCGGACGTGACCCCGCTGGTGCGCAGGGGTGGCGCCGGGATGTGGACGGTCTCCCAGCTGAACATCGCCATGGGTCACTCCGAGGTCGGCGCCTGGGGCGGCTGGACGCTCGTCGTCGCCTACGAGCACCCGCAGGAGCCGCTGCGCCGGCTTTCGTTGTGGGACGGCTTCGAGTCGCTCGTGGCCCGGGCCGGTGACGGGACGGTCGAGATCGGGGGCCTGGACGTACCGGCCGGGGCGGCGGGGCGAGTCGGTGTGGTCGCGTACGACGGGGACCGGGGCGTCCTCGGCGACTCACTCACCGTGACGTCCGATAGCGGTCGCCGGGTGAGCATCAGCGACGGCGAAAACCCTTTCAACGACCTCATGAATTCCACGATCACGGAATTCGACGGTCAATCTTTCGTGCGACAGCCGGATCATATGAATAATCTCGGATATGACGCGGACGTGTTCGACCTCAGTCCCGCACTGTCCGGTGGTGCCCGCAGCCTGAACTTCAGGTTCACGGGCGAAAGTCAGGGTCATTTCCTCGGTGTGCTCTTCGTTCAGACAGACGCGCGCCGCTGAACGCAGGAGACCACTCCACGTGCCCACGCACTCCCGGGCAGCACAGCCCACGACCGTCCTCCACCTCGTACAGCCCGTCGACGGCGGTGTCGCCAGGGTCGTCACCGACCTGGTCCGCGCCCAGACCGCGGAGGGGATCCGCGCCGTCGTCGGCTGTCCGCCCGGCGGCGCGCTCGGCGACGCGGTCCGCTCGGCCGGGGCCGAGGTGCTCACCTGGCGGGCCCGCCGGGCCCCCGGCCCCGGACTCCCCGCCGAACTGGCCGGCGCCCGCGCGCTGCTGCGCCACGTACGGCCCGACCTGCTGCACGCCCACAGCGCCAAGGCCGGACTGGCCGGACGGCTCGCCGCGCGCGGGACACTGCCCACCGTCTTCCAGCCCCACGCCTGGTCCTTCGACGCCGTCGGCGGAGCCACCGCCGCGCTCGCCCTGCGCTGGGAGAGGTACGGCGCCCGCTGGGCCGACCGGGTGCTCTGCGTCAGCGAGGCCGAACGCCGCGCGGGCGAGAGCGAGGGCATCACCGCCCACTGGACGGTGATCCGCAACGGTGTGGACCTCGACCACTTCCGGCCCGGCGCACCCGACCCCGGCCAGGACCGCGCGCAATCCCGCGCGGCACTGCCGCTGCCCGCCTCCTTCCCGTCCGGCGGGCCGCTGGCCGTCTGCGTCGGCCGGATCTGCGCCCAGAAGGGCCAGGACGTCCTGCTGCGCGCCTGGCCGGAGGTGGCCGCGACGGTCCCCACGGCCCGCCTCGTCCTCGTCGGCGACGGTCCCGACAGCGAACGGCTGCGGCGTACCGCCCCGTCCGGTGTGCACTTCGCCGGAGCCGCCGCCGACATCCGACCGTGGCTTCGGGCCGCCGATCTCGTTGTACTGCCGTCGCGGTGGGAGGGCATGGCGCTCGCCCCGCTCGAAGCAATGGCCTGTGGCCGACCGGTCCTGGTCTCCGACGTCAGCGGTGCCCGGGAGAGCCTGCCGCCCGGCCAGGGACGCCAGTGCTTGGTGCCGCCGGAGGACCCGACGGCCCTGGCCAAGGCCCTGGGGCGGCTCCTCGCCGAGCCGCGGC
The DNA here is from genome assembly GCF_000612545.2 of Streptomyces sp. PCS3-D2. GTDB lineage: Bacteria > Actinomycetota > Actinomycetes > Streptomycetales > Streptomycetaceae > Streptomyces. Next base: position 4,455,947 of record NZ_CP097800.1, read on the forward strand.
TCCTCGCCGAACTCGGTGAGCAGGCCCGGCAGTACGCCCGGACCGACTTCGACGTGCGGCGGACCACGGACGCGGTCAGCGGCCTGTACCACGAACTGCTGGGCAGGCCCCGGCCCTTGAACCAGGAGCGCATCAGCCGATGACGATGGACAGCGCACCCGCCCGGCACACCGGACAGGGCGGCACAGGGCACGGTGGCAGCGCCTTCGCGCCCGCGCCCCACGCGGCAGCCCGCCGGTCCGCGACCGCCATCCACCCGCCCCGCGGGCCCCGGGTCGACCGGGCCCGGTCCGCCGTACGCCCGCAGCGCGTCCGCCCCCGCAGCCGGGCGCTCCCCCTGCTCACCGCCGACGCGCTCGCCGCCGTGGTCACCGCGGCCGCCCTGCCCGGTCCCGCGCTGCCCGTCCCGGCGGCCGCGCCGGCCGCCGCCGCGCTGCCCGTACTGCTCGTCGCCCTGCACGCGCAGGCCGGCCTGTACCGGCCACGGCTCGCCCCCTCCGCCCTCCTCGAACTGCCCGCACTGGTGGCGCGCTCCGCCGTCCTGTGGTGCGCGGCGGCCGCCGTCGCCGCCGCCCTCGACCCCGCGCGCGCCATGGGCTGGAGCGTGCTGCTCACCGCCGTGTGCCTGCAGGCCGTACTGGTCTGCGCGGGCCGCGGGCTCGCCAACCAGCTGCACCGCCGGGCCGCCGTGCGCCAGCCCGCCTCCGCCCTCGTCGTCGGCCCCGGAGCCGGGGCGGGCGCGGTGGCCGCCGCCCTGCACGGCCACCCCGAGTTCGGCCTGCGCCCGGTCGGGCTCGCCGACACCGCTGCTCCCGCCGACGGCGACGGGGGCGCCCTCCCGCTCCTGTCCACCCACGAGGACATCCGGCGCGCGGTCATCCAGAACTCCGTCCGGCACGCGGTGTTCACCCGCCCGCCCGAAGCCGACGAGCGCACCGCCTCGCTGGTCCGGCTCTTCCACGACCACGGCTGCCGGCTGTGGCTCGCGGACCCGTCCGGCACCGCCAAGGTCACCGGCATGCGGCTGGCCCACCCCGCCGACCAGCTGTGGGGCTACGCCGTGCAGCCGCTGCTGCCGCGCCCGGCCCGGCCGCTGGAGCGCTGGGCCAAGCGGATCATCGACTCCGCGCTCGCGCTGGTCGCCCTGGTGGCCGCCGCCCCCGTGATGCTGCTCTGCGCGGCAGCCGTACGGCTCTGGGACGGGCCCGGGGTGATCTTCCGGCAGGAGCGGGTCGGCCTCTACGGCCGCCCCTTCACCCTGCTGAAGTTCCGTACGCTGCGCGCCGACGCGCACGAGTCGGCCACCCGCTGGACCGTGGCCGGGGACTGCCGGATGAGCGCGGTCGGCTCCTTCCTGCGCAAGTCCTCCCTCGACGAGCTGCCCCAGCTGTGGAACGTCGTACGGGGCGACATGAGCCTGGTCGGCCCCCGCCCCGAACGGCCCTTCTTCGTCGCCAAGTTCTCCACCGTCCACCCCGGCTACGAGGCCCGCCACCGGATGCCCGTCGGCATCACCGGCCTCGCCCAGATCAACGGCCTGCGCGGGGACACCTCCATCGAGGACCGGGCCCGCTTCGACAACCACTACATCGACACCTGGTCGCTGTGGCAGGACCTGTGGATCCTCGCCCGCACGGCCGCCTCCTTCTTCCGCTTCCGGCTGGGGGGCAGCTGATGAGCCTCGCCGCTCCCGGACACTGGACCCGCCCGGACGTGCCGGGCACGCTGCGCCGCCACTGGCCGCTGCTGCCGCTCGCCGCGACCGTGCTGCTCCTGCTCGCCCCGCTCCCGGCCGGGGACGTGACCGCCTCCGGCAAGGTCGGCCCCGCCGACGCCGCCTCCCTGCTGCTGGTCCTCGTCTGCGCCGTGCAGGCACTGCGCGGCCGGGTGCGGGCGCTGACGCCGCTGGGCGCCGTCGTCCTCGGCGCGCCGGCCGTCGGCCTCGCGGTCGCGACGGTGACCGCCGGTGACCCGTACGCCGCCCTGCCGGGCTTCGTCCGCTACCTCCAGGTCTTCGTGCTGGTCCCGGCGGCCGTGGTGCTGCTCGTGCGCGACGCACGGGAGTTCCGGCTCGCGGCCGGCTGCTTCGTGGTCCTGGCCCTGGTGCAGGGAGCGGTGGGGGTCGTCCAGTACGCGACCCACACCGGCGCCTCCTACCAGGGCGAGGACGTCCGGGCCGTGGGCACCTTCGGCCCCGGCGACGTCATGGGCATGGCCACGGTCGTCGCCTACGGGCTGATCGTCGCGACCGCGGCCGCGCTCGCCCCCGGAGCGCCCTCCCGGCTGCGGCGGACCGCCGCGGGCTGCGCCCTGCTGCTCGTCCTGCCGCTGGTGCTGTCGTTCAGCCGCGGTGCCTGGATCGCCACCCTCGGCGCGGCGCTGCTGGTGATGGCGCTGGCCGGGATCCGGCGGGCGCTCACGGTGCTCGCCGCGCTGGCCGCCGCGGGGGTGGTCCTGGTGGGCGGACTCGGAGTCGGCTCCGAGATGGTCGCCGAGCGGCTGAACTCCATCACCCAGGTCTCCAGCGCCCCCGACCAGTCGGTGACCGACCGCTACACGATGTGGGCCGCCGCCGAGTCGATGTGGCGCGAGCGGCCGGCGGTGGGCGTGGGCCTCAAGGGCTTCCCCGCCCACCGCGACGGCCACGCCTCGCTCGGGCTCTCCTCCGGCAGCGACACCGCCGGAGCGGGCCAGGCGTACATCCGCCAGCCGCTGCTCTCCCCGCACAACATGTACCTGCTGATCCTGAGCGAGCAGGGGCTGATCGGGCTGGTCGCGCTGGCGGGCGGCTGGGCGGTCCTGCTGGTCGCGGGGCTGCGGCGGCTCGCCTGCGGTGCCGGGGCGCGGATGCGGGACTGCGGGCTGATCGCGACCGGGCTGTTCGTGTGGCAGCTGACCGACTTCCTCTACGCGGACATCGGCGGCCCGTCCACCGTCCTGACGGGGGTGATCGTCGGCCTGGCGGCCTGGTGGGCCCTGCCCTCCCCGGGCGGTGCGGATCCGCTGCGCGGCGCCCTCCCCGGCCCGGGGGTCGTCCCCGAGAGTTCGAGCGGCCGGTGACGGACACCACGCCCTGGCGGCCCGCCTCCGGCCCTCCGGCCGGGGCGGGCCACACCCGCGTCCCGGCCGCCCCCGCGCCGACCGCGCCGTTCGGCGAACCCGCGGGGCACGAAGACCCGTCCGGCCCTGCCGGGTACGTGCCGGACGCGCCCGCACCCGCGGCCGGGGGCCCCGGCGAGCCCGGCCCGGTGGCCGGCGCGGCGGGCCCGACGGGTTCCGGCCGGTCGCGCCGCACCGGACACGCGGCGCCGCCGGTTCCGGCGGACCCGGGGTTCGTCACCGGAGGCCTGCCGGGCGGCGGGGCCGCCGCGCGGGGGCCGCACTTCGGTGCCGCCGGCTATCCCGGCGGGGCCCCGGCCGGACTCGGGGTGCGGGTGGCGGCCCGCACCACGACCGCATCCGCCAACGCACCCGGAGCCCGGGGGCCGGCCGACGGGCTCGGCGAGGTCCGCAGTCAGGACGCGTCCGCCCGATCGGGCGGGGGGCAGCTGCGCGCCGTGCCCGGCCGGGGCGCGGCCCCCGGCCCCGCCGGCCCCGGGAGCCGGCGGTTCGGCGGCGTCCGCCGCGACGCCGCCGAACCGCCCGCTCCCGCCGCTCCCGTCGCCTCCCGCGCGACCCGGTTCCGGCGGGCCCGCAGCCGGGGCGGTCCGGCCGCGTCCGCCGCGGGCGGAGGGGCGCCGCTCGGACGGTTCCTGGCCAAGGCCGCCGCCGTGACCGCCGGGCTCACCGCCGCCGGGGCCCTGTTCGGGCTGGTGCGCGACCAGACCATCGCGCACCTCTTCGGCGCCGGTCACGCCAGCGACGCCTTCCTCATCGCCTGGACCCTCCCGGAAATGGCCTCGACGCTGCTGATCGAGGACGCCATGGCGCTGCTGATGGTCCCGGCCTTCAGCCACGCCCTGGCCCGGCGGGCGGCCGGCCGGGCCGGGCTGACCCGCAGGGAGGCCCGCGCCCAGGACCCCGTACGGATGCTGGTCGGGGCGACCCTGCCACGGCTCGTCGTGTTCCTGGCCGCCGTCGCCGCGCTCCTCGTCGTCGCCGCTCCGGCCGTCGTCGCCGTGCTCGCGCCCGGCCTGCCCGACCCCGCACTGGCCGTCGAGTGCACCCGTCTGACCGCGCTGACCGTGCTCTCCTTCGGCATCGCCGGCTACTTCAGCGCCGCGCTGCGCGCGCACCGCTCCTTCCTGCCGCCCGCCGCGATCTACGTCTCGTACAACATCGGCATCATCGGCACGATGGTGGCCCTCCACTCCCTGTGGGGTGTGCGGGCCGCCGCCGCGGGCGTCGCCGTCGGCGGGCTGCTGATGGCGCTCGTCCAACTCCCCGCCTTCATCCGCAACGTGGGCTTCGGACCGCCCCGGGTCAGACGGGCCGCCGCCCCGCGCAGCCAGCGCGACCGCGACCGCCCCACCCTCATCGCGTTCGGGGTCATCGCCCCCGTCGTCCTCTTCGCCGTCTTCCGCCAGTCGCAGGTGCTGGTCGAGCGGTTCCTGGCCGCTTCGCTCCCCTCCGGGGCGATCTCCCACCTCAACTACGCGCAGAAGGTCGCGCAGATGCCGATGGTGCTGTCGCTGATGATCTGCACCGTCACCTTTCCCGTCGTCGCCCAGGCGATGGCCGGCGGCGAGCGGGAGAAGGCCCGCCGGCGCGTGGAGCGCGACCTGGCGCTGGCCTCGCTCGCCGTCCTGATGGGCTCCGCGCTCGTCATCGGCTACGCCCCCCAGATCATCCAGGTCCTCTTCGAACGGGGCGCCTTCTCCCACGAGGACACCCTCGCCACCGCCTCCGTCATGCGGGTCTACGGACTCGGACTGCTCGGCCACTGCCTCGTCGGGGCGCTGTCCCGGCCCTTCTTCTCGACCGCCCGGCCCACCTGGTTCCCGGCGCTCGCGATGAGTGCCGGACTGCTCGTCAACATCGTGGCCGGAGCCTTCGCCGTCCGCTGGTGGGGCACGTACGGGATCGCCGCCGCCAACGCCGCGGGCATCTCCACCGCCGCCGCCCTGCTGCTCACCGGTCTGGGCCCGCGGATCATCGACATCCACGTCCGCCGGGTCGCCGCCGGCATCGGGCGGCTCGCGGTGGCCGCCGCCGCCGCGTGCGCCACCGGCTGGATCGCCGGGCCGATGATCCCCGATCCGCTGCTCAGCGCCGGCCTCGGCTGCCTGCTGGTACCGGCCATGTTCGGCGCCACCGGCACAGCCATACGCGCCCTCGAAGTCACCGCCCTGCCCGATCAGATCTCCCAGTTCACGCAGAGGTTCCGCAATGCCCGCTGACACCGACACGGCCCCCGCCGCCGTGGGGGTACCCGCCCGCCGGACCGCATCGCCCTGGGTCCTGATGTACCACTCGGTCGCCGAGTTCACCGACCCCGCCGAGGACCCGTACGGGATCACCGTCACCCCGCGCGCCCTGGAGGCCCAGCTGCTGTGGCTGCGCTCCCGGGGCCTGCGCGGGGTGTCGGTCGGCGAGCTGCTGCGGGCCCGGGCGGCCGGACACGGAGCCGGGCTCGTCGGCCTGACCTTCGACGACGGCTACACCGACTTCCTGACCCGTGCGCTGCCGCTGCTCCAGCGCCATGACTGCACCGCGACCCTCTTCGTGCTGCCCGGCCGGCTCGGCGTGGACAACGTGTGGGACCCGCTGGGGCCGCGCAAGTCCCTGCTCACGGCCGAGGGAATCCGCCAGGTCGCCGCTGCCGGACAGGAGATCGGCTCGCACGGCCTGCTCCACCAGGACCTCACCGCGGCCGCCGACGACGTGCTCCAGCAGGAACTGCGCGGCAGCCGTGATCTGTTGCGGGAGCTGACCGGAACCGTGCCCGAGGGCTTCTGCTACCCCTACGGCCACCTCGACGCCCGCGTCGTCGACGCGACGCGGGCGGCCGGCTACGGATACGCCTGCGCCATCGACCCCGGCCGGCTCGCCGGCCCGCACGCCCTGCCGCGCACGCACGTCAGCCAGGCCGACGGCGCCACCCGGCTGCGGGTCAAGCAGGTGCGCCACCGGGTCGCGGTGCTGCGCCGGGCGGTGCACCGGTGAAGCCGATCGAGGAGGTCAAGGCCCTGCACGTCATCACCGGCCTCGGTGTCGGCGGCGCGGAGCAGCAACTGCGGCTGATGCTGCGACACATGCCGATGCGGTGCGACGTGCTGACGCTGACCAATCCCGGACCGGTGGCCGAGGGGCTGCGGGCCGACGGCGTACGGGTCGTGCACCTCGGGATGCGCGGCAACCGGGACCTGGGGGCGCTGCCGCGACTCGTGCGGTTCATCCGGCGCGGCCGGTACGACCTCGTGCACACGCACCTGTACCGGGCCTGCGTGTACGGGCGCCTCGCGGCCCGGCTCGCGGGCACCGGCGCGACCGTCGCCACCGAGCACTCCCTCGGCGAGGGTGAGATCGAGGGGCGGCCGCTCTCGGGCGGGGTGCGCGCGCTGTACCTGGCCAGCGAACGCCTGGGCGCGGCGACCGTGGCGGTGTCGGACACCGTGGCCGCCCGGCTGGAGGGATGGGGGGTGCCGGCCGCGCGGGTCCACGTCGTACCCAATGGGATCGAGGCCGTCCGCTTCCATTTCGACGAGGCTGTCCGCCGGGCGACCCGGGCCCGCACCGGGCTGCCCGAGCGGGCCTTCGTGGTCGGCGGGGTCGGCCGGCTGGTCCCGGGCAAGCGGTTCGACGTGCTGGTGCGGGCCATCGCCGCGCTGCCGGGCGCACACCTGCTGCTGGTCGGGGACGGCCCGCAGCGGGCGGGGCTGCGCCGGTTGGCCGCCGAGCTCGGCGCACAGAGCCGTATCCACCTGCTGGGGGAGCGGGACCCCCTGGGCGACAGCGCGGACGGCCGTACCCCCGGCATCCCGGCCCTGCTGGCCGCCATGGACGTCTTCGTCTCGCCGTCGCGGGAGGAGGCCTTCGGGCTCGCCGTCGTCGAGGCCCTGGCCGCCGGACTTCCCGTCCTGCACGTGACCTGCCCGGCCATCGACGACCTGCCCGCGTCCGAGGCCCCCGGAGCGCGCCGGATCGGGACCGGCACCGAGGAGTTGGTCGCGGCGCTGCGCGGCCACATGGAGGCGGGTGCGCGCCGACTGCCCCCGCCCCCGGTGGTGCGCCGCTACGACATCGCCCGCAGCGCACGTCGGCTGCTGGACGTGTACGACCTCGCCCTCTCGACCGCGCCGGGCCCGAGGGCGCCGGACCCCGCCCCGGACCCTGCCCCGGACCGGGGCCCGGGCCCCGCCCCGGGACCGGCGGCGGGGCTGACGGTGCCCGGCCCCGGCACCCCGCGGCGCACCCCGGGCCCCCGTGGCTGATCCCCACCCCCGAAGGGGTCCCGGAAGGGGTCCCGGCCGGGACCCGCAGGAACCCACCTCCCTCCAGGAAGCGAGCACGCACATGGCCGACACCGCCGAGACGAAGACCGAGAAGACCGAGAAGGCAGAGAAGACAGCGAAGACAGCGAAGACCGAGAAGAGCGGGACGTCCGAGAAGAAGCCGGAGCGCAAGGCCGACCACCGTTCCGCAAAGAGGCCCAGGAGGCGCCTCACCCGGCCCCCGGTGTGGTGGCCGCTGCCCGCCTGCGCCGTGCTGGGGCTCGCCGCCGGCGGGGCGTACGGGCTGATCAAGGCTCCCGAGTATGCCGCGACCAGCTATGTCGTCGCCGTTCCCGACGACACCACCCAGCCCGCCACCGCCCTCGGCTTCGCGCAGGCGTACGCCCGTATCGCCACCAGCAGCTCCACCCTCGCCTACGCGCAGCCCCGGGCGGGCATCACCGCGCGCGAGCTGCGCACCCAGGTGCGGGCCGAAACCTCCCCCGAGTCCCCCATGATCGCCATCACCGGCACGTCCAAGAGCCCCGGCGAGGCAGCCGACATCGCGAACGCCGTCGCCGACGCCCTGTCGCTGAGCAGCAACCAGGCCGCGAAGAACACCGGCGTGCAGCTCCTGCTCTTCAACCAGGCCGTGGCCCCCACCGACCCCGCCTCCCCGTCCGCCGCCGTCAGCGGTGCCGTCGGGCTCTGCGCCGGCGGGCTGCTGGGCGGGCTGTGGCTGCTCGCCCGGCCCGGCCGCGCCCGGCGCTCGGAGGAGGGCCTGGCCGGGCCCGCGGCCGGCCCGGCGGCGGAGCGCGTGACCGGGGCCCCGGCCGAGGAGTACGCCACCCTTCCCGCCCAGGGTGAGCCGGTCTCGGTCAAGGAGAAGGAGTCCGTGCGATGAAGCCGGGCTCCGCCGGGGCCCTGTCGGTGACGCTGTGCCGAGACCCCCGGCAGTTCGCCGCGCTGGAGGAGCCGTGGAACCGGCTCGTCCGCGCCTGTCCCACCGCCACCCCCTTCCAGAGCCATGCCTGGCTGCACTCCTGGTGGCTGTCGTACGGCAAGGAGGGCCGGCTCCGAATCGTCCTCGTCCGGCGCGGCGGGGAACTGGTCGGCGCGGCCGCCCTGATGCTCGTACACCGGCCGATCCCGCTGCTGGTCCCCCTCGGCGGTCCGATCACCGACTACTTCGACGTGCTCGTGGCCGACGAGCACGCCGACCAGGTCGTCCCGGCGCTGGCCCAGGGGCTGCACCGGGCCGCGCGCGGTGCCGTGGTCGACCTGCGGGAAGTGCGCCCCGGGGCCGCCGCCGAGGAGCTGTACCGGCAGTGGCCCGGGATCGGCAGCAGGCTCGCCGACTCCACGTGCATGGAGCTGCCGACGCTGCCGTTCGACGAACTGGTCAAGCGCATGCCGGCATCCGGCGCCCAGCGGGTGCGGGCGAAGCTGCGCAAGACCGACGCGGCGGGCATCGAGGAGCACGAGGCCACCGAGCAGGAGGTGCCGCGCGCGGTACGGAACCTGCTGCGGCTGCACGAGAAGCAGTGGCGCGGCCGCGGGGTGACGCCGGAGCACCTGCGCCCCCGCTTCGCCGAGCACCTCACCCGGGCCACCCGCCGGATGGTGCGGGCCGGCCAGGGCCGGCTCACGGAGTTCCGGCTGGACGGCAAGGTGGTGGCGGCCAACGTCACGCTGCTGTCCGCGGGGCTCAGCGGCGGCTACCTCTACGGCGCGGACCCCGACCTGCGGGCGCGCAAGGTGGACGTGGCGACGCTGCTGCTGCGCTACGAGGCCGGGCGGGCGCTGGCGGAGGGCCGGCCGGTGGTGAGCTTCCTGCGGGGCAACGAGCCCTACAAGAACCACTGGCGGCCGGCGACGGTCGTCAACCAGCGCTTCCTGATGGCCACGACCGCGCTCGCGCCCCTGCTGCGACTGCACGAGTCGCAGCTGACGGGGCGCGAGCGGGCGGTGGACGCGCTGCGCGAGGCGCTGCCGGCCGCCAGGGACTGGCGGGCGCGGCTCAACGAACTGCGGGTGCGATGACCCGGCTAGAAGGGCCAGAAGCCGGAGCCGTCCCCCAGGTCGATCTTGAAGCAGACCGACTGCTTGCCGACGAGCTTGGACAGCCATTCGCCGAGGTTGACCGGCACGCACCACTGCCGGCTGCCGAGGGGAGGCTGCTGCGGCTGGGGCGCGGGCTTGACCGGAGTGGGCTGGGGCTTCGGTACGACCGGGCCCGGCGTGACGGGCGCCGTGGCCACGGGCGAGGGCGTCACGGGCGAGGGCCTGGGCACTTCGGGGCTGGGGGTGACGGGCTCGGGGGCCTCCGGGCTCGGTGCGACGGGGGAGGGCACGAGCGGGCTCGGGGTCACCGGAAGCGGCACCTCGGGGCTCGGCACGGCCGGGCTCGGTTCCACCGGGGAGGGCTCGGTGGCCTCCGGGGTCGGGACCTGAGGCGTCGGGACGTCCGGGGTCGGGACCTGAGGCGTCGGGACCTGCGGGGTCGGGACCTGCGGGGTCGGGACCTGGGGTGTGGGAATGCCCGGCGTCGGCACCACGGGGGTCGGCACCACGGGCGTGGGCACGACCGGTGTGGGCACCACCGGGGTCGGCACCACCGGAGTCGGCACCACCGGGCCGGGCGCCTCGGGCGTCAGCGCGTCCCGGAACACCTTCGTGGACGCGGGGTTCTGCTTGCACTGCCACACACCGTGCGGGCAGTAGTCGGTGATCGTGTGGTAGAGCGGTTTGTGCTGCGCGATCCACTGGAGCATGCGCCGCACGTACTCCGGGTTGTCACCGCGCCGGAACAGGCCCCACTCGGGGTACGAGATCGCCTTGCCGTGGGCCCGTGCGAAGTCGACGTGCTGCTGGAGCCCGTACGGCTGGGAGATCTGGTCGTCGAAGGTCTGGCCGGGCCCCTGGTCGTAGGAGTCCATCCCGATGATGTCGACGTAGCCGTCGCCCGGATAGCACTTGGTCCAGCCGATCGCGTCCGTACCGCGGTTCGGGGCGAAGTCGAACTTGAACTCCTGGCCGGGCACGGAGCGCATCACGGTGACGACGCGCCGCCAGTACAGCTTCCAGTTCGCCGGATCGGGACCGCACCGGTGGGTGTAGGTGACGCCGTTCATCTCCCAGCCGAGCACGATCACCGTGTCCGGGACACCGAGCGACACCAGCCGCTCGGCCAGCCTGCGGAAGTGCTCGTCGTGCTCGCCCCGCGCGCCCGCCCGGATCAGCTGGGCCACCTGCTGGTCGGGCACCCGCGCCTCGTTGCGCGCCTGCATGGGCACGTTGAGGACGAACATCCGGTCGTCGTCCGCCAGACGCCAGCGCGCCCAGTCCTCCAGGAAGGAGACCCGGCCCTCGATGCCGGCCCACTGGTCTCCGGGGAGATAGGTGTGGCCGACCCGGATCTCCCGGCCGCCCAACCAGCGCGAGAGGTGCGGGATGCGGGCCACCCCACTGGGGCCGTAGTCGAGATAGGCGCCCATGGCGGTGCCGGAGTCCTTGATCCGGTCCTCGTCGGGCGCCGCGAGGGCGGCCCCGGTGGCGAGCAGTCCGGCCGTGACCGTGCCGATGCAGGTGCCCGCCAGTCGGCGGCGTGGTCTGGGCATGGCGTCTCCCGAGCTTTCCTGAATCGGTGTGCTTGTCCAAGACGTTAGGCATCAGATCTGACGAACGGCCTGTTCGGTGACTGCCGCCTAGGCCATTAGCAGCTGCACACCACTCCCGCTTGGTCCGACTAGGTGAAAGACACCGTTGCCATGCACGCGCATCTCAACCATGTGCCCGCCGTTGTGCTCAGACTCGACCGCAATCCGTTCCACCACGGAACCCTCGGCGCCGTCAGATCCCTTGGCCGCAAGGGCGTGGAGGTCCATGCCGTCGTCGAGGCCGGGGGAGGTCCCATGGTGCGTTCGCGGTACCTGCGCGCCGTGCATCCCGGGCCTGCCGGCGGGCTGGACCCGGAGGCCCCCGAAGCCCTGCTGGAGTGCCTGACCAGGGTGTCGGAACTGATCGGCCGTCCGGCCGTGCTCATCGCGATGGACGACCTGAGCGCCATCGCCGTGTCCCGGGTCGCGCCGCTCCTCCGCGAGCGCTTCCGGATCCCCCATCAGCCCGACAACCTGCCCGCCCGGGTGGCCGACAAGGCCGAGCTGTCGCGGCTGTGCGCGCGCTGGGACGTCCCGCACCCGGAGACCGTGGTCCCGGCGAGCGGGGCCGAGGCGGCGGACGCGGCCTGGCGGCTGGGCCTGCCGGTGGTCGCCAAGTGGAGCCGGCCGTGGCTGCTGCCCACCGGGGCGGACGGGCTGCGCAGCACCACGCTCGTGCAGACCACCGCCGAGGCGCGCCGGTTGTACGAGCGCTCCGCGGAGGCGGGGAGCAGGCTGCTGCTCCAGCGGTTCCTGCCGGCCGGGCCCGACACCGACTGGTTCTTCCACGGCGCCTTCACCCACGGCGGGCGTCCGCTGCTCGCCGGTTCGGGTCGCAAGGAGCTGTCCTGGCCGGTGCGCACGGGGCTGACGGCGGTGGGGCGCTGGCTGCCCGACCCGGCGGTGGAGGAGGCGGCACTGCGGCTCGCCGAACGACTCGGCTACCAGGGCATCCTGGACCTGGACTTCCGCCGGGACGAGCGCGGGGTCTTCCGGCTGGTGGACTTCAACCCGCGCCCCGGCGCGCAGTTCAGGCTGTTCACGGACGCGACGGGAATGGACGTGGTCCAGGCGATGTACCTGGATCTGACGGGCCAGCAGGTCCCGCAGCCCTCGGGCGGCGCCGGCCGCGTCTTCGTCGCGGAGAACTACGCGCTGCTGGCGGCGGTCCGGGGTCGGTCCCTGCCGCGACGCCGGCCGGCGACGGCCCCCGCGCCCCCGAGGACGGGAGCGGCTGCCGAGCGAGGGCAGGTCGAGCCCGCCTGGTTCGCGTCGGACGACGTCCGGCCGTTCCTGTCCATGCTCGCGGCGTTCCTGGGACGCGGCGCGGCCAAGGGGGCCCGGGTCCTGCGGGGTGTCCCGGCGCAGGGCCGCCGCACCGCGCGCGCGGTCGTCCGCGCGCCGCGGCAGCGCGGGCGGGAGCAGCCGGGCGCGGCCTCCGCCGGGGCGGTCTCCCGCCCCGCCCCGCCGGAGGCGTCGGCCGAGCCGGACGAACTGGTGACCCGTTGACCGGGCCCGGACCGGCGGTCGGGGCCGGGCGGGTGTCCAAGGTGTTGGAGGAGCGACCGTGACACGGACCGACGATCTCGTGGTGATCGGAGCCGGCCCGTACGGGCTGTCGATCGCCGCCCACGCGGCCGCCGCGGGGCTCGGCGTACGGCTGTTGGGGCGGCCCATGGCCGCGTGGCGCGACCACATGCCCGAGGGCATGTACCTGAAGTCGGAGCCCTGGTCCTCCAACCTGTCCGCGCCGGACGGGCGGCACACCCTGGCCGAGTACTGCGCCTCCCGGGGAACGGTCGCGGAACACGGCACTCCGCTGCCCATCGGCACGTTCAGCGGGTACGGGATGTGGTTCGCCCGGCACGCAGGGCCGCCGGTGGAGGAGGTGACCGTCACGGAGGTGACCCCGGAGGGGGAGGGTTTTCGCGTCCGCACCGCCGAGGGACCGCCCCTGCTCGCCCGCACGGTCGCCGTCGCGGTCGGGGTGATGCCCTTCACCCAGTACCCCGAGGCGCTGGCGGACCTCCCGCCCGCCCACTACTCGCACAGCAGCGGCCACCGGGACCTGTCCGGCTTCGCCGGCCATGACGTCGCCGTGCTCGGAGCCGGGCAGGCGGCGCTGGAGACCGCCGCCCTGCTGGCCGAGCGGGGGGCCCGGCCGTGCCTGGTCGCCCGGCGCTCCCGGCTGAACTGGAACACCGTCCCGCAGCCCCTGGCCAGGCCTGCGCTGCGCGCTCTGCGCGAGCCGCACAGCGGTCTCGGCACGGGTTGGCGCAGTTGGGTGTGGTCGGAACTGCCGTGGGCGGTGCGCCGGCTGCCCGCGCACACCCGGGAGCGGATCGCGGCGACCGCGCTGGGCCCGGCCGGCGCCTGGTGGCTGCGGGACCGTTTCGAGCGGCGGGTGCCGGCGCTCCTCGGGCACCGGCTGCACCGGGCGGTGGCGGCGGGCGAGCGGACCCGGCTCGGGCTGACCACACCGGCGGGTGAATCCACGGTCCTGGACGTCTCCCACGTCATCGCGGCCACCGGCTTCGTCCCCGACCTGGCCCGGTTGGGGATGCTCGACGCCCCCCTGCGCGCCGCGCTGCGGACCGTGGGCGGCGGCAGGGCCCCGGAACTGGGCCCCGGCTTCGAGTCCTCATGGCCCGGACTGTTCTTCGCCGGGCTGTTGGCGGCTCCCTCATTCGGCCCTTCCATGCGATTCGTGCACGGAGCGGGCTTCACGGCGGGGAGACTGGTGGCAGGAGTCCGCAAACGCCTCGGTGCCCGGCGTCCGCGGCCGGGCCCGCCCGGTGTCGCCCGATGGGACCGGGTCGCTTCCCCCGGGCCGGGCCCGGGGGTGCCCCCGGGGCATCCGAAGACGTACCTGCGGTGAGAACCGCGGTCAGATAGGGGTCCGTGATGAGTGCGGAGCGAGCACAGGGCCGCGGCTGGGTACGCATTCCCGCCAGCCGCGGCGAACAGTCCGCCACGTCCGGGCCCGCCGGGCACGACCGTCCCGCGTACCCGGGCTCCTATCCGGGCCCGCATGCGGGCTCCTACCCGGGCCAGCATTCGGGCGGGTACGCGGGTCCGTACCCGGGCGGGTACGCGGGTCCGTACGCGACGGCCGCCGCCACCGACCCGGCCACGATCTACCTCTCCGTCGTCCGGCGCTGGCGGGAGGCCGGGCGCACTCTTCCGGGGCACCCCGACGAGGAGTGGGAGCGGCTGATCTCCCAGCCCTGCTGGCCCGGCCGTTAGGAGGCGCGGACGGTGGCAGCGGCGGAGCGCGACGCACCCGGGCCGGCCCGGCGGACCCCCGTGACCGATGCCGGGGAGCGGCTCGCGCTGAACGGCATGGGCAGCTTCGAGTGGGATCTGGACTCGGGGACGGTGGCGCTGGACGCGGCCGCCATGGCCGTGTTCGACGTGGAGCCGGGGGAGTACGACGGAACCCCGGAGAGCGCCGCGCAGCGCGTCCGGCCCGAGGACGCGGCCCGGCTGCGCGAGACCATCGCCGGGGTGCTGGTGGAAGGCGGGGAGACCTTCGGCGCGTACTTCACCGTGCACCGGCGGGACGGCAGGGACCAGTGGACGCACACCACGGGCCGCGTGGTGCGGGGCACCGAGGGACAGCCCCCGCACATCGCCGGGATCGTCCGGGACGCTGCGGCCGAGCTGGCCCACGCGACGCTGCTGCGCAAGCTGGAGGCGGCGCGCGCCCAGCAGACCACGATCGTGCAGCGGACCACCGAGGCCCTGTCGCGGGCGGTGACGGTCGACGACGTCACGGCAGCGCTGACCGGCGCGGGCGCGCTGGAGCGGCTCGGAGCCGACGGGCTGGCCCTGGGGCTGGTCGAGGGCGGCACCATGAAGATCATCGCGCTGAGCGGCGAGTCGCTGGAGATCCTCAGCGAGCGCAGGTTCACCCGGATGGACGGGTCGCTGCCGCTCTCGCACGCGGTGCTGACCCGGCAGGCACGTTTCGTCACCTCGCTCACCGAGCTCGGCGAAGAGTTCCCGCTGCTCGCGGACTACCTCGGCCGCATCCGGTTCGACGCCGCCGCCTACCTGCCGCTGATCGCCCAGGCCAAGGCCATCGGCGGGCTGGTCCTCTTCTACCGGCACCGCGAGGAGTTCAGTCCGGAGGAGCGCAACCTGTGCCTGGGCCTGGCGGGCATCGTCGCCCAGTCGCTCCAGCGGGCGCTGCTCTTCGACCAGGAGCGGGAGTTCGCGACGGGCCTGCAGGCGGCCATGCTGCCGCGCCGGATCCCGGAGATCTCCGGCGGGGAGATCGCGGTCCGCTACCACGCCGCGTGGAGCGGGCGGGAGGTCGGCGGCGACTGGTACGACGTGATCGCACTGCCCCGCAACCGGGTCGGCATCGTGGTGGGCGACGTCCAGGGCCATGACACGCACGCCGCGGCCATCATGGGCCAGCTGCGGATCGCGCTGCGGGCGTACGCCGGGGAGGGACACCCGCCGTCCACCGTGCTGGCGCGGGCTTCGCGCTTCCTCGCCGAACTGGACACCGAGCGCTTCGCCACCTGCCTGTACGCGCAGGTGGACCTGGAGACCGGCGGCGTACGCGCGGTCCGGGCGGGCCACCTCGGCCCGCTGATCCGCCACACGGACGGGCGAACGGGCTGGCCCAACGTCCGCGGCGGCCTGCCGCTGGGCCTGGCCTCAGCCTTCGAGCAGGAGGATTTCCCGGAGACCCAGCTCGACCTGGTCCCGGGCGAGACGCTCGTCCTGTGCACCGACGGCCTCGTGGAGGAGCCCGGCACGGCCATCACCGCCGGCATGGACGCCCTCGCCCACGCGGTGCGCAGCGGCCCGCAGGACGCCGGGGCGCTCGCCGACCACCTCTCGGACCGGCTGTGGGAGCGCTGGGGCTCCGGCGACGACGTGGCCCTGCTGGTGTTGCGCAGGGCCCCCGACCCCGGCACCCACCGGGCGCCGCGCATCCACCAGTACATCCACCAGGCGGACCCCGAAGGCCTCCGTGAGGCCCGCTACGCCCTGCGCCAGGCCCTGCGCGACTGGGGTGTGCCGGAGCTCGCCGACGACGTGGAGGTGGCGGCGGGGGAGCTGCTGGTCAACGCCCTCCTGCACACCGATGGCGGGGCGGTGCTGACCATGGAGGTGCTGCCGGAGCCGGTGCGGCGGATCCGGCTGTGGGTCAAGGACCGCTCCAGCGTGTGGCCGCGCCGGCGAAGCCCGGGCGAGGCGGCCACCACGGGGCGCGGGCTGCTGCTGGTGGACGCCCTGGCCGCGCACTGGGGCGTGGAGTCCCGGGGCGACGGCAAGGCGGTGTGGTGCGAGTTCGACATCGGCGACAGCTCCCGGAGCGCCGGGTGACCGGCCGTACACGCCGAGTTGTGGGCGGCGGTGGCCGGGGCGATGATGCCGACCATGGAACGGAACGCGCTGTGCGCAGGCTGAGCCGGGGTGCCGTGACCGGCATCCTCGCCGCGCTCCTGCTGGCCGCGGGAGTGCCGACGGCCGTGGACTGGACGACGGGACGACCGCACGCGGACCCCGGGTGCCAGGCGGTGGCCTTCATGTCGATGACGGGCGTCGCGCCCGAGTGCCGGTCCCGGTAGCGGCGGCTACCGGGAAGGCGCCGGGGCTGCGCACGGGCCTCAGTGCCTGCGGACCTCGACGTCCTGCCGGTCCTGGGCGACGGTGCTGACCGACCTCGGCATCAGGCCCGAGAGCCGGACCTCCTGGAGCTCGGCGGTGACCACCGCGCGGCCCGGGCGCACGTCCACCCAGCGGCCCGGGGCCGTGGCCACCCACCGGCGCTCCGTGCCGTCGCAGACGGGCTGCTCCGCCCCGATGCTCAGCCGGCCGCCCTCGTGTTCGACGGTCGCCTTGATCTGCATCGCCCCCGAGGGTGAAGCCTGCTCGCAGTGGTAGGACCCGGAAAGGGTGACGGTGCCGTCGCCCGCGACGTACGCGTCGTGATGCACGGAAATACCTTGACTGAAAACGGTGGCGCCGGCCGGGGCACAGAACAGCGTGGTGGCGGCCAGTGCGGAGAAGGCCGCGAGGGCCATTCGGCGGGGGGAGATGCGCATTCTTCCTCCAGAGGGTGCGGGCGGCGGTATTCCGCCGGAACGCATTGTGCTGGCAGGTGGCCGTACGCGTTCGCTCCCCGCACTCGTGTCGGTGTGTGCATTTGCCTGCCCGGGGGCGTGAAACTGGCCGCAATACGTCCCCGAAGGGATCTTGCATGCGCCAGCCCGCCCTCCCCACCCTCGCCCTCCTCCCGCTGCTGCTGTTCGGTGCCTCCGCCTGCCAGGGCGCTCGCGAGGGAGTCGCCCTCGCCCCGGCCGCGGCCCCGGCCGTCCCGGTGGACGACGGGGCTCCCGGGGGCGAGGAGGGTCCCGTACGGCCGGTCGCGAAGGACGCCCATGTGGGTGACGCCCTGCGGGTGCACGGCACGCAGGTGGGCCGCCACCTGGAGGTCGTGCTCGGTGCGTACGTGGATCCGGCGATCAGTGCCGACAAGAACTTCGCCCCGCCCGCCGGCAAGCGCTGGGTGGCCGCCTCGATGTCGTTCGTCAACGTGGGCGGTGCCTCGTACGGGGCTCTCGGACGCATGTGGGCGCACGACGGCGCGGGGCAGCGCCACCCGGTGGTGCCCACCGGTGAGCTGACGACCGGCAAACCCATCGTCTTCGATTCCCTGGAGGTCGGTGAGCGGGCAGAGGGGTGGGTGGTGTTCGAAATCCCGGAAAACGCGCGCATTGTGCGGCTGGAATACCAGGACACGAACATCCGGGCGAATGCCGGAGAGGGATTCTGGGCTGTCTAGCCCGCCCGGGTGAAAGGCCGTGAAAGGCCCGGGCGCGGGACCACTAGGGTGCGGCGCATGACTTCTACTCAAGCCGAAATCGACCGGTCCCAGCTCGGCACCCTTTCGGTGCTCGCCTGGATCGGCGACCCCTCCGAGGCACACGACATCCCGTACCTCCTCGCCTACACCCTGGGCGACGGCCCGGGCGGCCGGGAGGCCGGGGAGGTGGCGGCTCGCGGGCTGCTGGAGGAGATCGGCCTGCCCATCGGTGACGTCGTCATGGACGGCACCCGCAACCCCGCCGGCTTCCCGGTGCAGATCCTGCTGGAGGGCAACCAGATCGCGCTCACCCTGCCCGGGATGAACGCACAGTGCACTGCCCCCGACGAGTGGGTCGCCGCGGCCGACGAGAGCGGGCAGGTGTACTTCCTCTTCGCCACGCGCGCCTGGCCCGAGGCGGTCCCGGGGCGGCCCGTCGACGCGACGACCCTCCAGGCCTTCGCGGGCGACGAGGAGGTCCTCACGGCCAGCGCCCACTGCGTGCTCTCCGTGCGGCGCCTGCAGAAGTAGCCGGCCGCCCCACCGCTCCGGCCGCCGGGCTCCCAGCCTGCCCGGTGGCCGGGCCCCTCCCGCGGGCTCCCGCCGGGTCTCGGCCCGGGCCCCTTTCGCCGGATCTCCGCCCGGAGTCCTCCGTCAGGGCCGCTCGAAGACGAATCCGAGCGAGCGGACCCGGTTGTCGAAGCTGGAACCCGCCAGGTCCGGCAGGCCCACCGCGCGCAGCCCGACCGGCCGGGTCAGCAGCTCGCGGAAGAGCGCCTTCATCTCCACCCGGGCCAGGTGCGCACCCAGGCAGAAATGCGGTCCGCCGCCGCCGAAGCCCAGGTGCGGATTGGGCGAGCGGGTGATCATGAAGGCGTCCGGGTCGGGGAAGACCGACGCGTCGCGGTTGGCGGAGGCGTAGTACAGGACCACCTTCTCGCCCGGCCGGAAGACGCGGCCGCCCATGGTGTGCTCGGCGGTCACCGTCCGGCGGAACTGGATGATCGGCGTCGAGTGCCGGATGATCTCGTCCACCGCGCCGTCCGCGTACGTCTCGAAGTCCGACATCAGCAGGTCCCGTTGGTCGGGGTGGTCGGTCAGCAGGGTCAGCCCGTGGGTGATGGCGTTGCGGGTGGTCTCCACCCCGGCGACCATCAGGAGCGAGAAGAAGGCGCCGAGTTGGCGGGCCCCGAGGGCCTGTCCGTCGACGTTCGCGCAGACCAGCGCCGAGATCAGGTCGTCGGCCGGGTTCTTGCGCCGCTCCCTGCCGATGCCCGCCACCATCCGCTGCATCCGGGCGAGCGCGCGCAGCCCGCGGCCGGGCATCCGCAGCCGGGAGAGCAGGCCGCGCTCCACGCCGATGTTCTCGGAGGCATGGTTGACCCGGTCGGCGATCTCGGCGCGGAAGCGCTCAGGGATGCCCATCATGTTGCAGATGACCTCCAGCGGCAGCCGGGAGGCCACCGCCGAGACGAACTCGTCGGGCCGGTCGGCCAGTACGTCGTCCACGATGCGGGCGGCCACGGCGTGGATGTCGGCCTCGGCCGCAGCCAGCAGGCGGGGAGTGAAGGCCCGCTGGACGATCCGGCGGAGCCTGGCGTGGTCCGGGCCGTCCAGGTTGACCATGGAGTCGCCGAACAGGGCCCGCACCCAGCGGGCCGGTTCGGGAGTGGTCACTCCGGGGGCACTGGCGAAGACCTTGGGGAGCCGGCTGGCCTCCTGCACGTGGGCGTGTCGGACGAGGGCCCAGTGGCCGGCCCCCTCGGGCACGAACACGGGGCCTTCGGCGGCGCGCAGGCGGGCGAAGACGGCGAGCCGGTGTGCGGGCGGCTGCTGCCAGAAGCCCGGCTCGGCCAGTTCCCCGCCGGGTCCGGTGCCGTGGCGTTGCGCCGGGAGTGTCATGGCCGTGCCTCCAGTCGGTGCGGTGCGGTGTGTCCTGCTCGTCCGCTCGGTCTGCGCTGAGAACGGCGGCGGGGGCGCGGGAGTGACGGTCGGGCCGCCGCCCGCTACAGGACCTCGGCGCCGGACCGCTCGGCCAGGATCAGGCCGACGGTGACCGTGACCACCGCGACGAGTCCCGCGTAGAGGACGGCGTAGGCGCCCGTCCAGATGCAGGCGAGGGTGACCACGGCGGAGACCGGGAGCACCAGCTGCTGGGCGAGGCCGCGCTTGAAGTGGCGCGAGTGCAGCAGCCACACCATGAAGAGGAAGGCCGCGGCCGGGACCATGACGGATGCGTTGGCGGAGACCTGGGAGATGTGCGCCGTGCCGACCGCGTGCTCGACCACGACCTCGATGCCCGCGCCGATCGCCGCACCGGAAGCGAAGATCAGCAGGTGGCCGTAGCCCCACGGGATGGCCTCCCGGTTGGAGGTCAGGTGCTGGTGCATCGGCACGGCGAAGTAGATCCACCACGCGGCGAACACGATCAGCAGCCCGCCGGCGGCGATGGGGAGCAGCAGGTCGAGGGCTTCGTGCTCGTCGAGCGCGGACTTCACGGCCACCGTGCTCGCCGCGATCGTCTCGCCGAGCACGATGATGGTGAACAGCCCGTACCGCTCGACGATGTGGTGGGCGTGCCAGGGCGTCTGGTGCCCGCGCTCGGCGATCACCGGGACCATCAGCTCGGCCGCGACCAGCACCAGGAACAGCCAGCGCTTGGCGCCGTCGGGCGCGAAGAGGAGCCCCACCCAGCCGGCCTGGCAGATCACCAGCCCGGCCGCGTACGTCAGGGCGGCGGTGCGGGCGGCGCCGCTCTCCCCGGCGGCGGCCCGCAGCCACTGCGCCGTCAGCGCCACGCGCATGATGATGTAGCCGACGACGGCGATCGCCCAGTCGTTCTCGTCGAAGGCTTCGCCCACCCCTGCCGCGTAGACGAGGACGCCGGCGATCTGGACGAGCGTCGCGATCCGGTACGGCACGTCGTCGCAGTCGTAGGCGGAGGCGAACCAGGTGAAGTTCATCCAGGCCCACCACACGCCGAAGAAGACGAAGAAGTAGCCGATCACCCCGGTACCGGGATGGCCCTCCGCGAGTGCGTGCACGAGCCGGGCTCCGGCCTGCGCGACAGCCACGACGAAGCAGAGGTCGAAGAACAGCTCCAGCGGGGTCGCGGCGCGGTGGCCCTCGTCTCGGCTGCGGGCGGTCATCGGGGTGTAGGCCATACGGTCAGGAGAGCAGGGTGGTGACGCGCCGCAGCTCAGGCGCGCTGCCCGGGGGGCCGCTGTGCCCCGGGCGGCCGTCCGGGCCGGTCACGCCGGTCACACCGGGCTGCTCGGGCCGCTGCGGGTCAGAGGCTGCGGGCGGCGATGTCGCCGTAGGCGGTGGTGGCGTGGAGGGTGAGGTCCCGGCCGCTGCCGTCGTGGGTGAGGGCGTTGCGTATCCGGCCGTAGGAGGTGCCCGCGTCGAGGGTGGCACGGGTTCCGCGGGCGGCGCCGACGGAGATGTCGCCGGCCTGCGTCCGCAGGACGACCGTGCCGCGAACGGCCTCGGTGACGTGCACGCCGCCCTTCTGGGTGGTGATCTCCGCGGAGCCGCCGAGACGGCCGACCGTGATGTCCCCGGCCTGGAGGGCGAGTCGGGCACCCGCGGTCTCGTCGAGCTTGATCGCGCCGTGGGCGCTGTCGATGGTGACGTCCCCGAGCCGGCCGACGCCCCGAATCTCGGCACTGGCGGTCCTGGCCTCGACGCGGGAGCCCGTGGGAAGCCTGACGGTCACCTCGACCGATCCGGAGCCGCCGAGGATCCGGTTCCTCGGCGCAGCGGCGGCGATCCGCAGGATGCCGTCTGCGTACGCGACGGTGGTCCGTTCGGCGGCCGTCACATCGCGGCCCCTGGAGGCGTCGGCCGGGAGGATCTCGACGGTGGTGTCGGCGCGGTCGGCGGCGATGAAGCGGAGGCGTCCGACGGGGATGTCGAGGACGGCGGCGATCGGGGCGGCGGTGGTGAACTTCTGCATGGTGCTTCTCCGTTCTCCGTCAGCGGCGCCCTGCGGCCCGCTGTTTCCGATAGGAGAAAAGCTACGTTGCGTTTGTAGTTTCGGCAATCACGTGATTGCATGCGGCCTCTATGTAAGCAGCTCAGAGGCCCTATTTCGTTGCAACTGCTTCGAGGTGAAAGCTAAGGGGGTGGCGCTGCGTTGCAATGAGGTGGAGGTGAACGCTAGGGTGGAGACTCCACGGGATGCAGAGGGAGGCCGCGATGCCGGGAGGCAGGCTTACGCAGCAGGAGCGCCGGCAGATCGCCCTGGGGGTGGCCGACGGCCTCGCCTATGCCGAGATCGCCAGGCGCTTGGACCGTCCGACCTCCACGGTCACCCGCGAGGTCATGCGCAACGGCGGCCCCTCCGGCTATCGGGCGGACCAGGCCCACCGTGCCACCGAGCGCCGCGCCCGCCGGCGCCGCACCGCCGTCCCCCCGAGCGCGGATCCGGTCATCCTGCCGCACGGCCGCGATCCCGGAGCGGTGGCTGCGTACGAAGAGCAGTTCACCACGGTGATGATGCAGTCGGGCCTGTCGAACAAGATGACCGCGCGGGTGATGGTCTGTCTCCTCACCGCCGATTCCGGCAGCATGACCGCCGCCGAGCTCGTCCGGCGCCTCCAGGTCAGTCCGGCGTCCATCTCCAAGTCGATCGCCTTCCTGGAGGGGCAGGCTCTCGTCCGCCGGGAGCGTGACGAGGGCCGCCGGGAGCGCTACGTCATCGACGAGAACCTCTGGTACCAGTCGATGGTCACAAGCGTCCGCTCCCTCAACCAGCAGGTCGACATCGCCCGGCAGGGTGCCGGTGTCCTCGGCCCCGGTACCCCGGCCGCCGTCCGCCTGGAGAACGTCGCCCGCTTCCTCGACTTCGTCGCCGAAAGCCTCGCCCGCGCCGCGGAGCAGGCCCGAGACATCCTTCATGTGAAGGGGGAGGAGCCCTCGGGCGGCGCCGACGGCGAGGTGTGACCGGGCGAGGTGTGACCGGGCGGCGTGAACGCGTGGAACGTGGACGCGAGCCGAGGCCGGGGGCGTCGAGGACGGGCCGTGGCGCGACGCCGGCGATGTGGCCGGTCCCGGCCGGCGCAACCGCAGGCCCGGCGAGGGCGACGGGCGGCCGTACCCTGGTGGCATGAGCAGCACCCCCGACCCCGACCCGCAGCCCCCGCGCTCCGCCCCCGAGGCCCGGCAGTCCCGGCCGAAGCCGCGGATCGTCTTCGACGACCCGCTGGACCAGCAGTCGTCGGACGACACCGACCGGGGCTGGGGCGAGCGGCCGCCCACCGGAGGAAGCGCGGCCGATCTGGCCCGCTTCCTCGACGAGAAGCCACCGCACCACATCTGACCGGACGGGGCGGCCGGTGCTGCCGGCGCGGTCAGAATCCGTTGCGCGAACCCGCCTGGCCGCCGACACTGCCGCCCGTGCGCTGCGCGACCAGGGTGTCCCGGATCTCCTTGAGGACCTCCAGCTCGGTGATCTCGACGATCTCCTGGGCCCCCTCGCGGGCCTTGCGGCGGTCCTCCATGCGCGCCAGGTACTTCGACATCGGCAGCACCATCAGGAAGTACACGACCGCCGCGGTGATCACAAAGGTCAGCGTGGCGTTGAGCACCGACCCCCAGAGGATCTCGACACCGGTCGGCTGGCCGTCGGGGCCGATTTCGCACGGCGCCTTCAGACAGGACTTGTAGCCTTCCAGGCTCTTCGTGCCCACCGCGCCCACCACGGGGCTGATGATCCCCTTGACCACGGAGTTCACGATGTTCGTGAACGCGGCGCCGATCACCACGGCCACCGCCAGGTCGATCACGTTGCCGCGCATCAGGAAGGCCTTGAAGCCCGCCAGCACGCTTTCCTTCTTGTTCTCGCTCATCGCTGAGCCCTTCTCTGCGGAAGCCAAACACGGAGCCAACGGTTCCGAAAGCTACGGCAGTCCGGGCGAGGTCTGTCCAATCGGTCTTCACTTTGAGGTGAATTGACTGATCGTGCGTACGGATCAGCACAGCGTCACCGCCAGCCGCGCCGTCGCGCCGGCGCCCACCAGGTCCCGCGCGGTGTCCCTCGGTACGGACAGCACGACCAGCGCCCCGCCGTCCCCAACACCCTGTTCCGGATCGGGTACTTCGGCGACCCTGGCCCCTGCCGCCACCACCCTGGGTTGCTGCGCCCGCTCGGCCGCCACCACGTCCACCCGGTCCCCGGGCCGCAGCAGCCGCACCGTCGCGCCGTCCGCGATGCGCACCGGCGCCGAGACCAGCCGCACCACCGTCGGCGGCGGTTTCACCTCGGACGGCGGCTCGCCCCGGGAGGCCTGGGCCTCGGTCCCTCCCACGGCGAGTGCTGCCGCCACGACGGCCAGGGAGGCCGAGGCGGCCCGCCGCCGGCGCCGCAGGGCCCGACGCAGCCGCCCGGGGCCCCGCCCCACACGGAGTGGCGGGAACGGCGGGACGGGACGCGACGGAGGACACGCGGAGGAGGCTCGTGGCGATGCCGGGGAGAAGCCCGGAGCGGAGGGCGGAGCGGAGGGAGGAGGGGTGGCCGGGCAGGAGGTCGTGGATGAGGCCGAAGAGGCCGCGGAGGTACGGGACATGACGAGCACCACCAGACGGAGTGAGTTCCTGTGCCCGGACCCGCCGCCCGGACACACTCCACCATCCGGCCTGCGCCCGCATCCCGCTCGGACCTGTGGACCGTCCCCAGCCTGTGGAAAACCCTGTCACCCGACCGAGTGGCGAACCCCCGTCCACACCGTCTTCGCCGGCGGGTGGACCTCAGCGCTTCGCCGGCACCTGGCAGGACTCCGAGAAACCCTGGCTGGTCAGACCGAAGGCGCTGTTGACGCGTGAGCGCCAGTTCTCCAGCGCGACCACCGCCGTCAGTTCGACGAACGCCGCCTCCCCGAGCCGTGCGATCAGCGCCGCGGCCAGTTCGTCGGTGACCGTGGGCTCGGTCTCGGTCATGGCCTCGGCGTACTCCATGACCAACAGCTCCAGCTCGGTGAACACCTCACGGGCCTCCCGCCATTGCGGAACCCGCTCGATCTTCTCCGGCGCCATCCCCAGTTCGTGGCCCTCCCAATAGCCGAAGTCCATGCACCACGAGCAGTTGATGCGGGCCGCCGACGCCATCACGGCGAGGTGCTTCAGGCCGGCGTCCAGCGCGTTCCATCCGGCCGCCCGCTGTTCCAGGCGGACGTAGGTGAACAGCACGCGCGGGTTGTGCCCGTAGGCCTGTCCGGGGTCGAGCACCTTGCCGTAGGTGCGGCGCGAGTACCAGGCGCCGACGCGCATCAGCAGGGTGCGGGGCGGGGTGAGCGAGATACGCGGCATGACTGTCATCTCCCGGAGCGGTCTGTCCGAATGGGCCTTCACGGAGGAAGACCGGACAGCCGCCCCGGATGTGACAGCGCGGACTACGGAAGCTCGATGCCCAGGTCCCAGCCGTCGAGCGCGTGCGTGCACAGGCAGTCGCGGGTCGCCGTGGCCGGCAGCGCCGCCACCGCGTCGAAGAGGACCTCGCGCAGGCGGCCGACGTTCTCGCCGAACACCTTGAGCACCTCCGTGTGGGACACGCCCTCACCGGTCTCGGCACCCGCGTCCAGGTCCGTCACCAGAGCCATCGAGGTGTAGCAGAGCCCCAGCTCACGGGCGAGGATCGCCTCCGGGTGCCCCGTCATGCCGATCACCGACCAGCCCGCCGAGGCGTACCAGCGGGACTCCGCACGCGTCGAGAAGCGCGGCCCTTCGACGACGACCATGGTGCCGCCGTCCACCGGCTCCCAGTCCCGGCCGCGGGCCGCGGCCACCGCCACGGAACGGCCCACCGGACAGTACGGGTCGGCGAAGGTGGTGTGCACGACGTTCGGAACGGATCCGTCCGGCAGTGCCACCCCGTCGAAGAAGGTCTGCACGCGGCTCTGCGTACGGTCGACCAGCTGGTCGGGCACGAGCAGCGTGCCCGGCCCGTACTCGGGCCGCAGGCCGCCGACGGCGCACGGGCCGAGCACCTGGCGGACGCCGACCGAGCGCAGGGCCCAGAGGTTCGCCCGGTAGTTGATCTTGTGTGGCGGGACCGTGTGGCTGCGCCCGTGCCGGGGCAGGAAGGCCACCGCGCGGCCGGCGAGCTCGCCCATGTACAGGGAGTCGCTGGGAGGCCCGTACGGGGTCTCCACCTGGATCTCGGAGACGTCCTCCAGGAAGGAGTAGAAGCCCGAGCCGCCGATGACACCGATCTCTGCGTTCACCATGCCGCTCACCCTAACCGGGCACGCCGGAGGCCCCGCAGCCCGGTGGGGGCGTGCGGGGCCTCGGGAAGGAGCGGGTCAGGCGGCCGACGTGGAGCTGCTGCTCGTGCTCGACGACGTCGAGGAGGACGAAGCGGCGGGAGCGGCGGCGGCGGTCGACGTCGAGGACGGCGACGTGCTCGACGCGGGCTTCGAGGCAGGGGTGCTGCTCGACGAGGCGCCACGGCTGTCGTTCCGGTAGAAACCGGAGCCCTTGAAGACGATGCCGACCGCGGAGAACACCTTCTTCAGGCGTCCGTCGCAGTTCGGGCACACGGTCAGCGCGTCATCGGTGAACTTCTGCACGGCCTCAAGGCCCTCACCGCACTCGGTGCACTGGTACTGGTAGGTCGGCACGAATTTCCTCCTGGCACTCTGACTCAATGAGTGCTAACGACGCTCCATGGTGACGTATTCCGGCGGATCAGTCCACCGTCACCGGCACGCGGTGACCCATCCCACGCTCGTTCACCCGGATACGGGGCGCCGCAGACGGGCCGGCCGCAGCGCCGATCTCGGCGCGGCCCGGGACCTCGGCACGGGCCGCGGTCCCGCTGCCGGACGCGGCCTCGGTACCGGACCCCGCCTCGGCACCGGGCGCGGACGCGTTCACGATCCGGCTCGGAGCCTTCGGGGCCAGCTTGGCGCGCAGCGTCAGCAGGGTGGCCAGCGCCAGGGCGGTGGCCGCCATCGGCACCATGAAGCCGGACGAGGATCCGTGCGCGTCGGTCAGGCGGCCGGCCAGGATGACCGCGATGGCCTGCCCGAAGGCGATCGAACCGGTCAGCCAGGTGAAGGCCTCGGTCCGGGCGTTCGCCGGAACCAGCTGCTCGACCATCGTGTAGCCGGTGATCAGGGCCGGGGCGATGAACAGGCCCACCACCAGGCCGAGCGCGCCCAGCAGGATGACCGAGTGCGCGGCCCACAGCACGGACGCGGCGGCGGTGAGGCCGACGTACCCCAGGATCAGTCGGCGGCGCGGGCCGATCTTCCAGGCGATGACGCCCATGGCGATGCCGGCGGTCATGTTGCCGGCGGCGAAGACGCCGTAGAGCAGGCCGTTGGCGCCGGGGTTGCCGATCTCGTTGGAGAAGGCGGCGAGCGAGACCTGCATGCCGCCGAAGACGGCGCCGATCCCGAGGAAGGCGAAGATCAGCACGCGCAGGCCCGGGTAGGACAGCGCGAAGGCGCGCTTCCCGCCGGTGGTCGACGGGGTGTGCGTGCTGGGCTGGGAGGCGCGGCGGGCCGCGAAGAGCAGGCCGCCGAGCAGCGTCAGGGTGGCCTCGGTGGCCAGACCGGCCGCCGGGTGGACGCCGGTGCACAGGGCGGTCGCCAGGACCGGGCCGACGACGAAGGTGAACTCGTCGGTGACGGATTCGAAGGCGGCGGCCGTCGGGAGCAGCGGCGAGCCCTCCAGCCTGGCGGCCCAGCGCGCCCGGACCATCGGTCCGACCTGCGGTACGGAGGCGCCGGCGGGTACGGCGGCCAGCGCCAGCGCCCAGACGGGGGCGCCGGCCAGCGCCAGGGCCGTCAGGCCGCTCACGGCGGCGGCGTGCGCGAGGACCACCGGCACCAGTACGGCGCTCTGGCCGAACCGGTCGGTGAAGATGCCCATCAGCGGGGCGGAGAGGGCCATCGAGATGCCGGTGACGGCGGCGACGATGCCGGCGCTGCCGTAAGAACCGGTGGTGTGCTGCACCAGCAGCAGGATGCTGATGGTCAGCATGCCGAAGGGGAGCCGGGCTGCGAAGCCGGGGAGGACGAAGCCCAGGGCGCCAGGTGTGCGCAGGAGCTGTCCGTATCCGGGGCGGGCGGACGTGTCGGTCGTGACCGCGGATGTCACGGCCTTGCCTTTCCGCTGCCTGGTAGAACTCCCCGTCTGCGGACGGTGCCGTGCTTTGTGAGCGGTCGCACCCGTACGTGTTGGGAGCCCCGAGAGCTGTCCTCTTGCGCAGAACCGAGTGATACCTGGGCGCCCCTTGCGGGAGGGAGCCACGGCCGCTTTGCGGTCGCGCCAGCTCTGCGTCAGGCAGAGTTGGTTCGATCTGTTGTGCCTTCATCGTACAGGGGACGCCGGTATCACGCCCTGTGATTGCCCCGACAATCCGTGTCTTCACCTGCGATTGGCGGGAACTTCGCAGATGAAGGACCTCGCATATGCTGACAAAGGCCGTCGGATCTCCCCGAATGCGCCCGGATGAGAACGCTGCTCCGGGGCCGGTCCGGCGGATCGGGGTCGCCCGGCCGCGATCCGCCCGACGGCCCTGGCCGCGATCCGCCGGACCGGTCCTAGGGGGAGCCGGATCCGTTTCCGGTCCCGAGCCAGCCCGCCAGCTTCCCGCCCCGGGCCACCGCCCGCAGCCGTGCCTCTGCGGCGTCCCGGACCGGGTCCGTGGCCACCACCAGCAGCTCGTCACCCCGCCGCAGCACGGTGGACGGCGCCGGTACGAAGCTCCTGGCGTCCCGCACGACCAGCGTGACCGATGCTCCGGGCGGCAGCCTCAGTTCGCTGACCTCGACGCCGTGCATCCGTGAGGCCGGCGGGATGGCGAAGGACAGCAGGTGTCCGCGCAGCTTCTCCAGCGGCGCCGACTCGATGCCGAGGTCGGACGCGGTCTCCATGCCCCGCCCGAGGTCCAGCTTGCGCGCCAGCCAGGGCAGGGTCGGCCCCTGCACCAGGGTGTAGACGACGACCAGTACGAAGACGATGTTGAAGACGCGGTCGCTGCCCTCGATCCCGGACACCATGGGGATGGTCGCCAGGATGATGGGCACGGCGCCGCGCAGGCCCGCCCACGACATCAGGACCTGCTCCTGCCACGGGATGCGGAAGGGCAGCAGGCTGACGAAGACCTCCAGGGGCCGCGCCACCGTCGTCAGCACCAGGCCGATGATGACCGCGGGCCAGAAGTCGCGGACCAGCTCGTGCGGCGTGACGAGCAGGCCCAGCAGCACGAACATGCCGATCTGGGCGATCCAGCCGAGCCCGTCGGCGAAGCCGCGCGTGGCGGGCCAGTGCGGGAGCTTGGCGTTGCCCAGGACGACCGCCGCCAGGTACACGGCGAGGAAGCCGGACCCGTGCGCCATCGCGCCGGCCGCGTACGCCACGATCGCGATGGCCATCACGGCGATCGGGTAGAGGCCGGATGCGGGCAGAGCCACGTGCCGCAGTGCGTAGGCGCCGAGGAAGCCCACGGCCAGACCGATCGTGGCGCCGATCGCGAGCTCCAGGGCGATCTTGCCGAGCAGGACGTACCACGCGTCCGCCGGGCCCACCGTGGAGAGCGCGACCACGAGGATCACGACGGGTGCGTCGTTGAAGCCGGACTCGGCCTCCAGGACGCCCGTGATCCGGGACGGCAGGGGCACCTTGCGCAGCACGGAGAAGACGGCCGCCGCGTCGGTCGAGGAGACCACCGCCCCGATCAGCAGCGCCTGGCGCCATTCGAGTCCGACGAGGTAGTGCGCCCCCGCCGCCGTCACGCTCACACTGATCGCCACACCCACCAGGGAGAGCATGATCGCGGCCGGCAGGGCCGGCTTGATCTCTTTCCACTTGGTGCCCAGACCGCCCTCGGCGAGGATCACGACGAGGGCGGCGTAGCCGATGACCTGTGTCAGCTCGGCATTGTCGAAGACGACGTTCCCGATGCCGTCCTGGCCTATGGCGACGCCTATGCCGAGGTAGATGAGCAGGCTGGGCAGGCCGCTGCGCGACGAGACCCGCACGGCGGCCACGGCGACGAGCAGTACGAGCGAGCAGACCAGCAGAAGCTCATTGAGCGTGTGGACAGTCAGCGGGCGGCCCTCCTCAATGCGCCCGGCGGATCGGTCCTCCCGGCGGCAAGTTCGGCAAGTAATTCGTTACCTTACCTAATCTTTGACGCGCCCTTTACGCGATAACCACATTGTGAAACGGCTGTTCTCCGCTGTCCTCGGGACCGCGGGACCCATGGAAGATCCATTCAGGGCCGCCTCCCGGGCCGCCCTGCGCCCCATGCCCTCCACACAGCCTCCACCCCTGGCGGATCAACGGAGTCGGTCCTGCGCCTATGGTTGCTCCCAGCACTCCCAGGACCACCCTGCCCCTCTAAGGACAGCGATGCCCGCCAACGAAACCGCTCCTCCCACCAAGAAGAAGGGACGACGCGCCCGTCTGATCGTGCTCGTACTGGTCCTGGGACTCGTCGCGGGCCTCGGCTACGGGGCGTACTGGAGCGTGGACAGCGTGCGCGCCTCCTTCCCCCAGACGACCGGCTCCCTCGACGTGCCCGGCCTGAAGGGGACGGTCGAGGTGAAGCGCGATGCCAACGGCATTCCCCAGCTCTACGCGGACAGCGACGACGACCTCTTCCGCGCGCAGGGCTTCGTGCACGCGCAGGACCGCTTCTGGGAGATGGACGTACGCCGCCACATGACCGCGGGGCGGCTGTCGGAGATGTTCGGCGCCGGCCAGGTCGAGACCGACGCCTTCCTGCGCACCCTGGGCTGGCGCCAGGTCGCGCAGGAGGAGTACGACACCAAGCTCTCCGCCGAGACGAAGAAGAACCTGCAGTCCTACGCCGACGGGGTCAACGCGTACCTGAAGGGCAAGTCCGGCAAGACCCTGTCCGTCGAGCACGCGGCCCTCAAGCTCAGCGACGGCTACCAGCCCGAGCAGTGGTCGCCGGTGGACTCGGTGGCCTGGCTCAAGGCGATGGCCTGGGACCTGCGCGGCAACATGCAGGACGAGATCGACCGGTCGCTGATGGCGAGCAAGCTCTCGCAGGAGCAGATCGCCGAGCTCTACCCGCCCTATCCGTTCGACCGGAACAAGCCGGTCGTCGAGGGCGGCAAGGTCGACGGCGGCAAGTACACCCCCCAGGGCCAGACCGGAAACTCGGGCTCGGGCAGCGGCTCCGGCGGTGGTTCCGGTTCCGGCGGTGCCGTCGCCAACCGGGCCTCCACCGCCCCGGCCGCCGGTGAGGCCACCGGCCTCGCCGGCAACGCCACCGCCCAGGGCGCCACCGTGGGCCTGCGCACCCAGCTGAGCGCCCTCGCCGACACCCTGGAGAAGGTTCCGGCCATCCTCGGCCCCAACGGCAGCGGCATCGGCTCGAACTCCTGGGTCATCTCGGGCAAGTACACGACCACCGGCAAGCCGCTGCTCGCCAACGACCCGCACCTGTCGCCGCAACTGCCCTCGGTCTGGTACCAAATGGGCCTGCACTGCCGTGCCGTCTCGGCCGAGTGCAAGTACGACGTGGCCGGCTACACCTTCTCCGGGATGCCCGGAGTGGTCATCGGCCACAACACCGACATCGCCTGGGGCATGACCAACCTCGGCGCCGACGTCACCGACCTCTACCTCGAACAGATCAAGCCCGAGGGCTACGTCTACGACAACCGGGTGCTCCCCTTCACCTCCCGCGAAGAGGTGATCAAGATCGCGGGCGGCAGCAGCAAGAAGATCACCGTCCGCACCACCAACAACGGTCCGCTCGTCTCGGACCGTAGCGAGGAGCTCGCCACGGTGGGCACCCGCGCCCCGGTCGACAGCTCCGCCCCCGACCGCGGCGACGGCTACGCCATCGCCCTGCGCTGGACCGCGCTGGACCCGGGCAGGACGATGGACGCGGTCTTCAAGCTCAACCAGGCCAAGAACTTCGACGACTTCCGCAAGGCGGCCGCCGACTTCGACGTCCCCTCCCAGAACCTGATCTACGCCGACAACAAGGGCGCCAACGGCAACATCGGCTACCAGGCCCCCGGCCGCATCCCGCTGCGCGGCCAGGGCGACGGCCGGATGCCCGCCCCGGGCTGGGACTCCAAGTACGCCTGGAAGGGCGGCCGGGACGGCAACACCGGCTACATCCCGCAGAACGAGCTGCCCTGGGACCAGAACCCCGCGCGCGGCTACATCGTCACCGCCAACCAGGCCGTCGCGGAGAACGGGACCGGCGCGGGCAAGTACCCGCACCTGCTGACCACCGACTGGGGCTACGGCGCCCGCAGCCAGCGGATCAACGACCTCATCGAGGCGAAGATCAAGGATGGCGGGAAGATCTCGACCGACGACATGCGCACCATGCAGATGGACAACAGCAGCGAGATCGCCGCGCTGCTGACCCCGATGCTGGCGAAGATCGAGGTGTCGGACCCGGGCGTGCGCGCCGCGCAGAAGCTGCTGGACGGCTGGAACTACACCCAGGAGTCCGACTCGGCGGCCGCCGCCTACTTCAACGCGGTCTGGCGCAACGTCCTCAAGCTGGCCTTCGGCGACAAGATGCCCAAGGAGCTGCGGATCGAGGGCAGCTGCATGAACGTCCTGGGCAACGGCACCGGCCCGGCCGACGACCTCGCCAAGACCGTCCGCGAATGCGGAACCCGCGACGCAGGCTCGGCGCAGCCCGACGGCGGCGACCGCTGGTTCGAGGTGGTCCGCCGCCTGGTCAAGGACGAGAAGTCGCCGTGGTGGAGCGTCCCCGCCAAGGGCCTGAACAAGCCGGCCACCACCACCCGTGACGAGCTGTTCGCCCGGGCCATGGCGGACGCCCGCTGGGAGCTCACCGCCAAGCTCGGCAAGGACCAGTCCACCTGGAGCTGGGGCCGACTGCACCAGCTCAACCTGAAGAACCAGACGATCGGCACCGAGGGCCCCGGCTTCCTGCAGTGGCTCCTCAACCGCGGCCCGTGGAACGTGGGCGGCGGCGAGGCGACCGTCAACGCCACCGGCTGGAACGCCTCCAGTGGCTACGGGATCACCTGGGTGCCGTCGATGCGGATGGTCGTCAACCTCAGCGACCTCGACAAGTCCCGCTGGATCAACCTCACGGGCGCCTCGGGCCACGCGTACAACTCGCACTACACGGACCAGACGCAGATGTGGGCCACGGGCGAGCTGCTGGAGTGGCCCTTCGGCAAGGAGGCCGTCGACAAGGCCACGGTCGACACCCTGACCCTGCGGCCGGCCGGGTCGTGAGCCGGGTCACGGGCTGAAGCGGCGCACCCCCGACGGGGTGGCCACCGCCTGGACGGGGTGGTCGTGCGGTTCCTCCGGGACCCGCGCGACCACCTCGTCGTCGTAGAGGAGCACGACCAGCGCCGGATGCGCCCCGGCGCGCTCCAGCCGCCCCAGTACCCGGTCGTAGCTGCCCCCGCCGCGGCCGAGCCGCATACCGCGCCCGTCCACCGCGAGCCCGGGCAGCAGCACCGCGTCGGCCTCCGTCACCGCGTCCGGTCCGAGCGCCGGGCCGGAGGGCTCCAGCAGCCGCATCTTTCCCGGGTGGGCGGCCTCGGCGAGGCCGCCGGGACCCTCGTACGCCGCCCAGTCGAGGTCGTTGTCGGGCAGCAGGAGGGGGAGCAGTACCCGCTTGCCGGCCGCGCGCAGGGCATCGAGGAGTGCGCGGGTGCCCGGCTCGCCGCCGACCGAGACGTACGCCGCCACCGTGCGCGCAGTGGCCAGTTCGGGCAGTCGGAGGGCGGTGACGGCCAGCGCCGCGGCCGCCGTGCGGCGGGCTTCGGGGGTCAAGGCGCGACGGGCCGCGAGGAGTTCCCGGCGCAGCTCGGACTTGGCGGACGTGGTGGGCGGGGTCTCTGCCACGGGAATCAGCTGTCCTTCGCATCAGGGCATAAATGGATCTGTCTGCCGTGACCTCGTCGGGTGTTCGACAGGACCCACTATCGTTCTGGCCATGACTATGTTGCACCCCGTGATCAAGAAGGCCGTCATTCCGGCCGCTGGCCTCGGTACCCGCTTCCTCCCGGCGACCAAGGCGACCCCGAAGGAAATGCTCCCGGTTGTGGACAAGCCGGCCATCCAGTACGTGGTCGAGGAGGCCGTCGCGGCCGGGCTCGACGACGTCCTCATGATCACAGGGCGTAACAAGCGTGCCCTGGAGGACCACTTCGACCGCAACTACGAGCTGGAGTCGGCCCTCACCGCCAAGGGCGACGACGACCGGCTGAAGAAGGTCCAGGAGTCCAGCGACCTCGCGACCATGCACTACGTCCGCCAGGGCGACCCGCGGGGCCTCGGCCACGCGGTGCTGTGCGCCGAGCCGCACGTCGGCCGCGAGCCCTTCGCCGTCCTCCTCGGCGACGACCTCATCGACCCGCGCGACCCCCTGCTGCGCCAGATGGCCGACATCCACGCCCGCACCGGCGGCACCGTCATCGCCCTGATGGAGGTCGACCCGGCCAACGTCCACCTCTACGGCTGCGCCGCCGTCGAGGCCACCGACGAGAAGGACGTGGTCCGCATCACCGGCCTCGTCGAGAAGCCGGAACCCCAGGACGCCCCCAGCAACTACGCGGTGATCGGACGCTACGTCCTCAACCCCGCGATCTTCGACATACTGCGGGAGACCGAGCCGGGCCGCGGTGGGGAGATCCAGCTCACCGACGCCCTGCAGAAGCTGGCCGCCGACGAGAGCGTGGGCGGCCCGGTGCACGGCGTGGTCTTCCGGGGCCGTCGCTACGACACCGGGGACCGCGGCGACTACCTGCGGGCCATCGTCCGCCTCGCGTGCGAGCGCGAGGACCTGGGCCCCGAGTTCCGCACCTGGCTTCACCGTTACGTCACGGAGGAGATGTAGCACCTTGAGCAGTTCCGCACCGCAGGACACCGGCCACCGTCTGTGGTCCGTGGACGAGCACCTCGCGGACGTCCTCGGGGCCGTCCGGCCGCTGGAGCCGATCGAGCTCCAGCTGCCGGACGCCCAGGGCTGTGTCCTGGTCGAGGACGTCACCGTGCCCGTCGCCCTCCCGCCCTTCGACAACAGCTCCATGGACGGCTACGCCGTCCGCACGGCCGACGTCCAGGGCGCCAGCGAGGAGTTCCCCGCGGTGCTGACGGTGATCGGGGACGTCGCGGCGGGCAGCGGTGAGCTGCCCACCGTGGGCCCCGGTGAGGCCGCCAGGATCATGACCGGCGCCCCGATGCCACCCGGCGCGGAAGCCGTCGTGCCGGTGGAGTGGACCGACGGCGGCACCGGAGGCGGGGCCGCCGCCGGGATGACCCCGGCCAGCTCCGCCCCCGAGCGGTCGGCCGGAGAGGTGCGCGTGCACCGCGCCGCCGAGCCGCGGGCACACGTCCGCGCCCGCGGCAGCGACGTCCAGGCGGGCGACCTCGCCCTCGCCGCCGGAACGGTCCTCGGCCCGCCCCAGATCGCCCTGCTGGCCGCCATCGGACGCGGCACCGTCCGGGTGCGCCCCCGCCCGCGGGTGGTGGTCCTGTCCACCGGCAGCGAGCTGGTCCAGCCCGGCGAGCCGCTCGCCGCCGGCACGATCTACGACTCCAACAGCTTTGCGCTGGCGGCGGCCGCGCGGGACGCCGGAGCCATCGCCTACCGGGTGGGGGCCGTCGCGGACGACGCGGACACCCTGCGCTCCACCATCGAGGACCAGCTCATCCGGGCCGACCTGCTGGTCACCACAGGCGGCGTCAGCGTCGGCGCCTACGACGTGGTCAAGGAGGCGCTCTCCCCGGCCGGCTCGCCCGCCGCGCCCGGCCTGTCCGGCCCGGGCGAGGACGACGCCGACGTGGACGCGACCCGGATCGACTTCCGCAAGCTCGCCATGCAGCCCGGCAAGCCGCAGGGCTTCGGCACGATCGGCCCGGACCACACCCCGCTGCTGGCACTGCCCGGGAACCCCGTCTCCTCCTACGTCTCCTTCGAACTGTTCGTGCGCCCGGCGATCCGCGCCCTCATGGGGCTGCCGGAGTCCGAGGTCCGGCGGCCGAGCGTGCGGGCCGTGCTGAGGGCCGACAAGGCGCTCGGCTCCCCGGCCGGCCGCCGCCAGTTCCTGCGCGGTAAGTACGACGCCGGGAGCGGCACGGTCAGCCCCGTCGGTGGATCCGGGTCCCACCTGATCGCCGCACTGGCGCACGCCGACTCCCTGATGGTCGTACCGGAGGACGTCACCTCGGTGGAGCCCGGCACCGAGCTGGAAGTGATCCTGCTCGGCTGAGCCGGGGCGTCCGTTCCCGCCCGCCCGGACCGTTCCCCCGGCCCGCCCCTCCGGCGGCCCGTGCGGGTAGCGTGTGTCGCACCACACAGGCCCGCGGGGCCCAGAGCGGAGCGGCACAGCAATGAGTACCGAGAGCAGGCTCACCCACATCGACGAGGCCGGCGCGGCCCGGATGGTCGACGTCTCCGCCAAGGACGTCACCACCCGGACGGCGCGCGCCAGCGGGCGCGTACTCGTCTCCCCCCGGGTGATCGAGCTGCTGCGCGGCGAGGGCGTGCCCAAGGGGGACGCCCTCGCCACGGCGCGCATCGCGGGGATCATGGGAGCGAAGAAGACCCCGGACCTGATCCCGCTGTGCCACCCCCTGGCCGTCTCGGGCGTGAAGGTCGACCTGTCGGTCGCCGACGACGCCGTGGAGATCCTCGCCACCGTCAGGACGACCGACCGCACGGGCGTCGAGATGGAGGCGCTGACCGCCGTCGCGGTCGCCGGACTCACCGTGATCGACATGGTGAAGGCCGTCGACAAGGGCGCGGTCATCACGGACGTCCGGGTGGAGGAGAAGACCGGCGGCAAGTCCGGCGACTGGGTGCGCTCGTGAACGCCCCGCGCGGCGGGGAGGTGCACAGCCACCACGCGGCGGGCGAGCCGGAGACCGGTGCGGCCCCGGACGGGTCCCTGGGCAGGGCGCTCGTCGTCACCGCCTCCAATCGGGCCTCGCAGGGCGTGTACGCCGACCGGGGCGGCCCGCTGCTCGCGGAGGCGCTGGAGAAGCTCGGCTTCAGGGTGGACGGCCCCCGGGTCGTCCCGGACGGCGATCCCGTCGAACAGGCGCTGCGCGAGGGCGTGTCCGCCGCGTACGACGTGATCCTGACCACGGGTGGCACCGGGATCTCGCCGACCGACCGCACCCCGGACGCCACCGCGCGGGTGCTGGACTACGAAGTCCCCGGCATCCCCCAGGCCATCCGCGCCGAGGGCCTGGCGAAGGTGCCGACCGCGGCCCTGTCCCGGGGCCTGGCCGGTGTCGCCGGGCGCACCCTGATCGTCAACCTGCCCGGTTCCACGGGCGGGGTGCGTGACGGCCTGGCGGTCCTGTCCCGCATCCTGCCGCACGCGGTGGACCAGATCCGGGGCGGGGACCACCCCAGACCTGCGGGACCCACCGGGAGCGCGAGCTGAACGGCCCCACCTGGCCGGTGGTCCTGACCGACGGCGACGTCACGCTCCGGCCGATACGACTGCGCGACCAGAAGGACTGGCGCGAGGTCAACCAGCGCAACCGCGACTGGCTGCGGCCGTGGGAGGCCACGATCCCGCCGCCGGCGCCGTGGGGGCCGGTGATCCAGCGGCCCACGTACCGCCAGATGGTCCGCCACCTGCGGGCGGAGGCGAACGCGGGCCGGATGCTGCCCTTCGTCATCGAGTACCAGGGGCGGCTGGTGGGCCAGTTGACGGTCGCCGGGATCACCTGGGGCTCGATGTGCGCGGCGCACATCGGCTACTGGGTGGACCGCGACGTGGCCGGCCGCGGCGTGATGCCGACGGCGGTCGCGATGGCGGTCGACCACTGCTTCCGGAAGGTCGGCCTGCACCGGATCGAGGTGTGCATCCGCCCCGAGAACGGGCCGAGCCGGCGAGTCGTGGAGAAGCTGGGGCTGCGCGAGGAGGGGCTGCGCCCGCGGTACCTCCACATCGACGGGGCCTGGCGCGACCACCTCGTGTACGCGATCACCGCGGAGGAGGTGCCGGAGGGTCTGCTGCGCCGCTGGCACCGGGCGCGCCACTCGCAGTCCCCGCCGAAATAGGGAGGTACGGCGGAAGCCGCCGCCCGCGATAAACGAATATCTGTTCGAATTAATGGCCCGA
This sequence comes from Streptomyces sp. PCS3-D2, assembly GCF_000612545.2. Lineage (GTDB taxonomy): Bacteria > Actinomycetota > Actinomycetes > Streptomycetales > Streptomycetaceae > Streptomyces. The sequence goes on from NZ_CP097800.1 coordinate 4,493,889, forward strand.
GGTAACCGATTCGCCCATAACCTGATCCGAAGAATCACAAAAAAAGTCCGTGATATCAGCGAGATCGCGCGACACGCCGGTCCAATTGGCCGATCCCCTCGCCCGCGCCCCTCTACGGTGTGAGGTGTGAGCAGCAGCGGCCTCATCTACGCAGTCATTGTCGGGGCCTGGGCCGCCTACTTGGTGCCCATGTGGCTCCGGAGGCAGGACGAGCTGAACGAGGCCCGTCCGACGGAACGCTTCTCCACTGCCATTCGGCTGCTTTCCGGCCGGGCGGGAATGGAGCGCCGTTACGCCAAGGGACTGCGTGAGCGCGGTGACGAAGAGGCGGAGCCCCAGCCCCACGCGGACCCGGACGCCGCGACGGAGACGGTCGATTCCGTCGACGCCGACGCCCGGGCCCTCGGCGTGTCCCCGACCAGGGCGGAGCCGCGCGCCGCAGCCGCCGAGCGGGAGCAGCGGGCGGAGCGTGCCCGGCGCGAGAAGCGCCTCCGGGTCCTCGCGCGCCGCCGGCGCACCACCGCACTCCTCTTCCTGGTCTTCACCGCGGGCGCCGTCGTCGCGGCGGTGGGCGGCCTGCGCTACCTGTGGGCCCCCGCCGTGCCCGCCCTTCTGCTGAGCGCGTACATCGGCCACCTGCGGGTCCAGGAACGGCGGCGCTACGCCTTCACCATGGACCGGCGGCGTGCCGAGGCGGCCGCGCGGCAGCTGCGCGAGGACCGCCCGCGCCGTCGCCACCCCGAGGAGGGCGCCGACGCGGCGGGCGAACCGGACCCCGCTCCACCGGTCTCCCCCCAGGAGGCCGGACGGCGCGCGCTGGTCGAGCAGACCGACCACGCCGAGTGGGTGGACCAGCAGCGCGAGCGTGAACGCGGCCCCGCCCGCGGCGACAGCTGGGAGCCGGTCCCGGTCCCGCTGCCGACGTACGTGACGGCCCCGGTCGCCCCCCGGGCCACCGGTCCCGTGACCCCGGACGCCTGGAGCGCGACCCGCTCCAGCACGGCCGAGCCGACCGAGCCGCGCCTGCGCGCCCAGCCGGCGGTACCCGCCCCGGCGCCCGCCGAGGGCGACGCGCAGGAGCGGACCGCCCAGCGCCCCCGCGGCCAGGGCCGTGGCCGCACCCCGCTGTTCGACCAGTACGAGAGCGAGGGCCGCCCGCGCGCCGCGAACGAGTGATCGGTGACCTGCGCGGACCCTCGCGAGAACGCGTTTTGGAGCACCGGCGCAGGGGTGCTAATGTTTCACACGTCGCAAGGGCCTGTGGCGCAGTCTGGTAGCGCACCTCGTTCGCATCGAGGGGGTCTGGGGTTCAAATCCCCACAGGTCCACAGACGACAGTTCTTGAGTAGCTCTCAGGAATCGTCACGAGATCCCGTTCCGCCGAAAGGCGGGGCGGGATCTCGGCGTTTCCGGGCCTGCCGGGCGGAATGGGCGCCGATGGCCCACCGGGGGCAGCGTCTTCTTCTGCGTTGCTCCGGCGAGCGAGCAGTGATCACTGACTTCGCGGCGGCCGGTTTCGCCGTGCGGGAGACCACGTCGTTCAGCCATCCGGTTGCCGTCCGTCCGCGCGACTGCCCCGCGCGGATGCCCCCCGGCCGCAGTCGCAGCTCACCTGGCTCACCGCCGAGCGGTGCGACGAGGGCCTTCACGGCTCGGCCACCGATGCCCCGGCGGAGCTGCCCGCCCGGCCCGTTCCTGTCGTGGCGCGTTACGACGTGGTCGTGCTCTCCCATTCCTGAGCACCCGGGTCTGTCGAGGCGGTGTCCGCATCACGGGCGGGGGCCTTTCCTGGGCGCGGCCATCCCGAGAGCCCGTTCCGAGGCGTCAGGCGGTCGTGTGGAGGGCCGGCCTTCCGGGTGCGGGAGCCGGCCGTGTGAGGTGGCGGGTCCGGCCGTCGGGAGCGTTGTCGGATCTCTCCCCTACTGTCTTCGCATGGTGACGGAGACGAACAACCTGCCCCGGCTCGCGGATGACGCGGGCCGGCGGGCGCTCGGGCTCGACCTTCCCTCGGGGAGGCTGCTGAACGAGACCTACCAAGGACCCTGGCCGTATCCGCTGATGTGGCTGGCCGATGCGCGTGCCGTGCCCGGGCAGTGGTCCGCACAGTCCGCCGCGCGCCGAGCGGCGGACCTCGTGCCGGTGCTGGTGGACGTCGGCGGCCCGTCGGGAGACCCGGAGGGGTGGGACCTGATGTGCGGAAACCTGTCCTATCCGGAGGACCTGGGCGCCGACGAGATGCTGTCCTACCACTGGTCGGAGCTCCGCGAGAAGTCCGGGGGAGCGGTGGCCCGTTTCGGCGCGCCGTGGCCGGGACTCGCCGGGGCGGTGTCGTCCGACGTCGATCCCGAGGTGCAGGCAGCCCAATTGGCCGATGTCCTGTCGGGTGACGACTCCTGGTTGGCAGAGCCGCGCCTCGCCCTGGTGTCCGCCGAATGCAACGCCGACATACCCGCGGCCGTCGGCTGGTCCGGCGCGCTGCATCACGAGGACGACGCCGGTGTCCTCAGCGCCGTCCTGCGCAGTTGGGACGAGCGCTTCGGCACCCGGGTCGTGGCGCTCACCGCGAACCGGCTCGTCCTCTCGGTCGCCGCGCCGCCCACCACGCTGGAGGAGGCGGTGGCCGTGGCCGCGGAGCACGCCGCCTTCTGTCCTGACGACCTCGACCGGAATCCACACGGCACGCTGGAGGCGTACGCCGCCCGCGAACTCCTCGGGCGGCGCACCTGGATCCACCACTGGGACTGATCGGACGTGCGAGAGGGGAAGTTCTGCCGCAGGCGGCCGAGGGCGTCCCGCACGCTCGATCGGGGGCGCTCGTGAACGTCCCGCGGACGCCGGTTCCCGAGTAGCTCTCAGCGATTGTCGCGGGATCCCGTTCCGCCGAAAGGCGGTGCAGGAGCACGGTGTTGTGCGAGGGGTACGGCTACTTCCGGCCGACTTCGGGGCGAAGATACGTCCATGACGATCGGTTGTGAACGGGACGGCGCGACGGCCCAGGCCTGGCAGGCCCTCGGCGGCGCAGCGGAACGGGTGGACCGGGTCCGGTTCGAGGGAGCCGGCAACCTTGGGGAAGGGCCGCTGCCGGTGCGTGAGTTGGCGCGTGCCACCGTCGCGGTCTGCGGGCTGGCGGCGGCGGAGCTGGCCGCGGTGCGGGCCGCGGGGGCGGCGGGGGACGTCGGGCCTGCCACGGTCCACGAGGCCGCGGTGGCCACCGCCTTCGTCAGCGAACGCCATCTGCGGGTCGCCGGCCGGCCCACGGTGACGTTCGCTCCGCTGTCCGGCTTCTGGCGGGCCGCGGACGGCTGGGTCCGTACGCACGCCAACTACCCCCACCACGAGGCCGCGCTCGTACGGGCGCTGGGGCTGCCCTCCGCGACGCCGGAGGCACTGCGCGCCGCAGTGGCCGGACGGACGGCCGTCGGGGTGCAGGAGGCCGTGTACGGGGCCGGCGGTCTCGCCGTCGCCGTGGCGTCGCGCTACGGGGATCCGCAGCCGCTGGTGGAGGTCGTGGGCGCCGCGGCGGCTCGGGGGCGGGCGCTCGGCGGGGCTCCTGCGGGCCGGCCCGCCGCCGGGGTCCGGGTGCTGGACCTGACGCGGGTCATCGCCGGGCCCGTCGCCACGCGCACGCTCGGCCTGCTGGGCGCGGACGTGCTGCGGATCGACGCACCGGGGCTGCCGGAGGCGGACGACGCGTACGCGGACACCGGCTTCGGCAAGCGGTCGGCGCTGCTGGACCTGGCGCGGGCCGCCGACCGGTCGGCCTTCGAGGACCTGCTGGCCGGGGCCGATGTGGTGGTGACCGGGTACCGGCCGGGGGCGCTGGAGCGCTACGGGCTCGGGGCGCGGGACCTGCTGGAGCGGCGGCCGGGGCTGGTGGTGGCCGAGCTGTGCGCTTGGGGGTGGCGGGCGCCGGAGCCGTGGGCCGGGCGGCGGGGCTTCGACTCGCTGGTGCAGGCCGGCTACGGGATCGCCGCCACGTGCGCGGGCCCGGACGGGACCCCCGGGGTGCTGCCGGCGCAGGCGCTGGACCACGGGACCGGATATCTGATGGCGGCCGGGGTGCTGCGGGCGCTGGCCGGGGGCGGCGGGCGGGGGATGCGGTTCTCCCTGGCCGGGACGGCTTCGTGGCTGGTCAGGGGGCTGGCCGGGGCCCGGGCGCGGGACGGTGCGGGGGCGCCGCAGTACGCGGCCGAGCCGTGGCTGCGGGAGACCGGGTCGGGGTACGGGGTGCTGCGGCACGCGGCCAGCCCCTTCGGGGAGTGGGCCGCGGGCCCGTCCCGCTGGGGGACGGACCGGGCCGCCTGGCTCCCGCGGTAGGGCGGCGGCGCCTCAGGTGCGGGCCGGCTGCTGGAGCGGCTTGGCCATGCAGCGGCTGGACTCGTGGAAGCGGTAGAAGCCGAACTTCGGCGAGGGGGTGTAGCCCTCGGAGAGGTAGAGGGCGATCGCCTCCGGCTGGCGGTCGCCCGTTTCGAGGACCATCCGCCGGCGTCCGGCCGCGCGGGCGTCCGCCTCCAGGGCCGCGAGGATGCGGCGGGCCAGGCCGAGGCCGCGGGCCTCCGGGACGACGTACATCCGCTTGAGTTCGGCGTCGCCGTCCGAGTAGCCCTCGTCGTTCTGCTCCTGGCTGCGCCAGCCCCCGGTCGCCACCGGGGCGCCGGTCGTGTCGTACGCCACGATGTACAGGCCCCTCGGCGGGGCGAACATCGCCGGGTCCATGAAGGTGGCGTCGCCCTCGCCCTGGTAGCGCTCCTGGTATTCGAGCTGCACCCGGTCGTCGAGCTTGACCGCGTCCGGGTGGTCGTACGGCACGGTGCGGAGGTCGATCCCATGAGACATCCGAACATCGTACGGAACCCTCCCGCTATGGTGCAGGGATGCTCACTGTGACCTCCGTGAATGTGAATGGGATCCGGGCCGCCGCCAAGAAGGGGTTCGGGGCGTGGCTCGCGGGATCCGACGCCGACGTGGTCTGCCTGCAGGAGGTACGGGCCGAGGAGGGGCAGATCCCGGCCGAGATCCACTCGCCCGAGGGCTGGCACACCGTCTTCGCGCCGGCCGCCGCCAAGGGGCGGGCCGGGGTCGCGCTGTACACGCGGCGTGCGCCGGAGCGGGTGCGGGTCGGGTTCGGGAGCGAGGAGTTCGACACCTCCGGCCGGTACCTGGAGATCGACCTGCCCGGTGTGACCGTGGCCAGCCTCTACCTGCCCTCCGGCGAGGCGGGCACGGAGAAGCAGGACGAGAAGTACCGCTTCATGGGGGAGTTCCTGGCCTACCTCGCCGAGCTGAAGGTCCGGGCCGCAGCCGACGGGCGCGAGGTCGTGGTCTGCGGCGACTGGAACATCTGCCACCAGGAGGCCGACCTCAAGAACTGGAAGACCAACCGCAAGAGCGCCGGTTTCCTCCCCGAGGAGCGCGCCTGGCTGGGCACGGTCTACTCGGAGGCCGGCTACGTCGACGTGGTGCGCGCGCTGCACCCCGGCACCGAGGGCCCGTACTCCTGGTGGTCCTACCGGGGCCGCGCCTTCGACAACGACGCCGGCTGGCGCATCGACCTCCAGGTGGCGACCCCGGGGCTGGCCGCGAAGGCCGTGAAGGCCTTCGTCGAGCGGGCCGAGACGCACCCGGAGCGCTGGTCCGACCACGCGCCCGTGACCGTCGTCTACGAGCTCGGCGTCTGATCGGAGGGCGGGGCGGTGGACGCCAGCAGGCGGTCCATCGCCATCGTCAGCTCGGCCTCGACCACGCTCGTGGCGAGCGGGCGCAGCCGGGTGAGCGCCTCGGGCGCGATGTGGTCCGAGATCAGCCCGGCGAACAGCAGCGCCATGGCGTCCGCGTGTTCGCGGACCCGGCGCCCCGTCTCCAGGACGGCGGCCAGCGGCACCCCCTCGCGGACCAGCGCCGAGGAGACGTCCAGCAGGCGGCGGCTGACGTGCACGATGGTGTCGCCGTCGACGGCGAGGTAGCCGAGTTCGAGGGAGGCCGCCAGGTTCTCCGGGGTGACCTCGCCCTCGAAGTAGTCGGCCAGTTCCTCCGGGGTGAGCCGGACCGGGGTCTCCTCCGACCAGCCGATGCCGAGCAGCTCACCCAGCTGGCCGGCGTCACGGCCGCTTTCGAAGGCGGCGGTCAGCTCGGCGATGCCGCCGAGGGTGTGGCCGCGCTCCAGCAGGCCGGCGATGGTGCGCAGCCGGGCGAGGTGGTGGTCGTCGTACCAGGCGATGCGGCCCTCGCGGCGGGGCGGTGGCAGCAGTTTGCGCTCCCGGTAGAAGCGCAGGGTGCGCACCGGGATGCCGGCCGCCGCGGCCAGTTCCTCGGTGCGGTACTCGCGCACCGGCTTCGCTTGCATCTCATCCTTCGCCACGGACGCAGCCTATGGCGTACCAACGGTAACTTTCCGGGTCCGCCCCCTACCCATGAGTACGGAGCTGCTCTACCCTCCCGATTGTGCCAGTGATTGCTGGCAGTGTTTCGATGATGTGGTGCGTTGCGGCGTTGCGTGGCTGGAACTGCGGATGAGGCGGAAGGCGGCGGGCATGGGCGGCAAGGGCGGGCGCGAGGGGCGCGAGCACGTACGGGTGGCGGTGATCGGGTCCGGGTTCGGCGGACTCGGGGCCGCCGTACGGCTGCGGCGCGAGGGGATCACGGACTTCGTCGTACTGGAACGGGCGGACTCGGTCGGGGGAACCTGGCGGGACAACAGCTATCCGGGATGCGCCTGCGACGTCCCGTCCCACCTGTACTCCTTCTCCTTCGCGCCGAACCCGGACTGGCCGCGGACCTTCTCCGGGCAGCCCGCCATCCGCGCGTACCTGGAGCACGTCGCGGACACCTTCGGCCTGCGCCGGCACATCCGGCTCGACTCCGAGGTCCTGATGATGCGCTGGGACGCGGACGAGCTGCACTGGGAGATCGAGACCGCACGGGGCGAGCTGACCGCCGACGTGGTGGTCTCGGCGACCGGGCCGCTGTCGGAGCCGAAGCTGCCGGAGGTGCCGGGACTCGCCGGGTTCCCCGGCAAGGTCTTCCACTCCGCGCGCTGGGACCACGACTACGACCTCGCCGGCAAGCGCGTCGCCATGATCGGCACGGGAGCCTCCGCGATCCAGATCGTGCCGGCCATCGCCCCCGAGGTGGAGCGCCTGACGCTCTTCCAGCGCACTCCGCCGTGGGTGATGCCGCGTACCGACCGGGCGATCTCGGCCGTGGAACGCTGGCTGCACCGGCAGCTGCCCTTCACCCGCGCCGCCCGCCGGGGGCTGCTGTGGGGCATCCGGGAACTCCAGGTCAGCGCCTTCACCAAGCGGCCGAACCGGCTCGGACTCGTCGAGGCGCTCGCGAAGGCGAACATCGCCCGGTCGATCAAGGACCCGCAGCTGCGCGCCAAGCTGACGCCGTCCTACCGGATCGGCTGCAAGCGGATCCTGCTCTCCAGCGAGTACTACCCCGCGCTGGCCCAGCCCCATGTGGACCTGGTCGCCTCCGGTCTGAAGGAGGTCCGGGGCTCGGTCCTGGTCGCGGCCGACGGGACCGAGACCGAGGCCGACGCGATCGTCTTCGGTACGGGTTTCCACGTCACGGACATGCCGATCGCCGACCGGGTGGTGGGTGCGGACGGCAGGACCCTGGCCGAGCACTGGAAGGACGGGATGCAGTCGCTGCGCGGGGCGACGGCGGCCGGCTTCCCGAACTGGATGACGATCATCGGACCGAACACCGGGCTCGGGAACAGCTCGATGATCCTCATGATCGAGTCCCAGCTGAACTACATGGCCGACTACCTGCGGCAGTTGGGCGTGCTGGGAGGCAGGGTCGCCCTCGCCGCGCGCCCCTCGGCCGTGAACCAATGGAACCGGCAGGTGCAGACCCGGATGGAGCGGACGGTCTGGAACACCGGCGGCTGCACCAGCTGGTACCTCGATGCGAACGGGCGCAACACGACGGTGTGGCCGGGCACGACCGGTGAGTTCCGTCGCGAGACGCGCAGCGTCGACCTGGGGGAGTACGAGGTCGTCCGGGTACGGGAGCGCGATCGGGTCGCGGCGGCGCCCCCGGCCACCGCTACCGCGCCCGCCACCGCTATCGCGCCCCCCACCTCCACCGCGCCCGCCGCTGACGCCGCGTCAGCCTCCGCACCGCTCGCCGCGCAGGCGGAGGGCGCCGCGTGAGCCGGCCGGCGCACGTCACCTCCGGTCCCTACGCCCCGCCCGCCGCCCGCCGCGAACTCGTCGCCGTCTCCGCCGACGGGGCCCGCCTGCACGTCGAGGTGCACGGGGACGAGGGGGCGCCGGCCGTGGTGCTGGCCCACGGCTGGACCTGCTCCACGGCGTTCTGGGCCGCGCAGATACGGGCCCTGGCCGCCACCCACCGGGTCATCGCCTACGACCAGCGCGGACACGGGCGCAGCCCCGCCGCCCGGGAGCACAGCACCACCGCGCTCGCCGACGACCTCGTGGCGGTGCTCGCCGCCACCCTCGCCCCGGGGGAGCGCGCGGTCGTCGCGGGGCACTCCATGGGCGGCATGACGATCATGGCGGCCGCGGCCCGGCCGGAGTTCGCCGAGCACGCCGCGGCCGCACTGCTGTGCAGTACCGGTAGCTCCGGACTGGTCGAGCGGGCCACGGTGCTGCCGGGGCGCCCCGGGCGCGTGCGGACGCGCATCACCGGCGCGGTCCTCGGATCGCGCGCCCCGCTCGGGCCCGTCACGCCGGTCGCCCGCACGGTCCTCAAGTACGCCACCATGGGACCCGGTTCCGCTCCCGACCGGGTCGAGGCGTGTGCCCGTATCGTCCACGCCTGCCCCACCGGGGTGCGGCACGCCTGGTCCCGGGTACTGGCCGGGCTGGATCTGGACGCCGACGTGGCACGGCTGACCGTCCCCACCGCCGTGATCGGCGGCAGCGACGACCGGCTCACTCCGGTCGTCCACGCCCGCGGGCTCGCTGCGGCGCTGCCCCACTGCGTGGGCCTCACCGTGCTCACCGGCATGGGGCACATGACCCCGGTCGAGGCCCCCGAAGCCGTCACCCACGTCCTGCGCGAGCTGTCCGCGCGCTATCTCGACGATCTCGACACCACCGAGAAGGAGAAGACACCGTGAGTGCTCGCAGGAGTCTGGAAGGCCGGGTCGCCGTCGTCACCGGGGCCGCCCGAGGGGTCGGCGAGCTGCTCGCCCGCAAACTGTCGGCCCGCGGCGCGCGGATCGCGCTCGTCGGCCTGGAGCCGGAGGCCCTCAAGGAGGTCTCCGAGCGCCTGCACACCGACAGCGCGCACTGGTACGCCGACGTCACCGACCACGAGGCGATGGCGCGCGTCGCGCAGGAGGTCGCGGAGCGCTTCGGGAAGGTCGACGTCGTCGTCGCCAACGCGGGCGTCGCCGCGGGCGGCCCGTTCGCCGACTCCGACCCCGACGCCTGGCGCCGGGTGATCGAGGTCAACCTGATCGGCGGGGCCGTCACCGCCCGGGCCTTCTTGCCCGCGCTGACGGACAGCCGCGGCTACTTCCTGCAGATCGCCTCGCTCGCCGCCATCACCCCGGCGCCGATGATGACCGCCTACTGCGCCTCCAAGTCCGGCGTCGAGGCGTTCGCCCACTGCCTGCGTGCCGAAGTCGGCCACAAGGGCGTGGGGGTGGGGGTCGGCTACCTCTCCTGGACCGACACGGACATGGTGCGCGGCGCCGACCGGGACGAGGTCATGCGGGAGCTGCGCCAGCGGCTGCCGTGGCCGTCCAACCGCACCTACCCGCTGGGTCCCGCCGTCGACCGGATCGTCGCGGGCATCGAGCGGCGCTCGCCGCACGTGTACGCGCAGTGGTGGCTGCGCGGGATGCAGGGGGTGCGCGGCTACCTGCCCGGGATCATCGCGACCGTCGGGCAGCGCGAGATGAAGCGCTTCGAGCCCCGGCTGTCCGGCGTCTCCAGGGGCCTGGTCGGGGCGGGCGGCGCCGCGGACGAGCAGGAGCGCGCGCAGAGCCGTTGACCGGGATGACCCCCGGGGCGCGGCCGTCACCGCGGGCCGGCGCCCCCTCCGAACCGGTCCGGAGGGGGCGCCGGCGGCTGCCCGTTCACTCTCTGGGCGGCAGCTTCGGACGCCGCCGGTCAGGTACGTCCGTGTAACCGGGCGGCATCGCGGCCGGGTCCTGTTCGAGCAGTTCCAGTGCCAGGTGCACGGCGTCGTCCATCCCGGCGTGCCTGCCCTCGGCCCAGTCGAGCGGGGTGCGCAGGACCTCGAAGTCCGGTTCCACCCCGTGGTTCTCCACCGACCATCCGTACTCCGGGAACCAGGCGGCGTTCATCGGCACCGTGATCACCGTGCCGTCGCCGAGGGTGTGGCGGCCGGTCATGCCGACCACCCCGCCCCAGGTGCGCTGGCCCACCACCGGTCCCAGGCCCAGCAGCTTGAAGGCCGCGGTGATCATGTCCCCGTCCGAGGAGGTCGCCTCGTCGGCCAGTGCCACGATCGGGCCTCGGGGGGCGTTGGAGGCGTAGCTGACGGGTTGTGCGTCGCGGGTCAGGTCCCAGCCGAGGATGGAGCGGGTGAGCTTCTCCACCACCAGTTCGCTGATGTGGCCGCCCGCGTTGCCGCGTACGTCCACGATCAGCGCGGGACGGGACATCTCCATGCGCAGGTCGCGGTTGAACTGCGCCCAGCCCGAGCCGCCCATGTCGGGGATGTGGAGGTAGCCGCACCGGCCGCCGCTGAGCTCCCGGACCACCTGGCGCCGTTTGGACACCCAGTCCTGGTAGCGCAGCGGTCGCTCGTCGATCAGCGGGATGACGGCGACCCGGCGGGAGCGGCCGGAGCCCTCCGACGGCTGGAAGGTGAGCTCGACTGTCGTCCCGCCCGCTCCCGCCAGCAGCGGGTAGGGGCCGGCGACGGGGTCCACGGGCCGGCCGTCCACGTGGGTGAGCACCGCGCCCTCCCGGATGCCGGTTCCGGCCAACGGGGAGCGGGCCTTGGAGTCGGAGGACTCGCCGGGCAGGATCTTGCCCACCACCCATGTCCCGTCCCGGGGGACGAGGTTGGCGCCGAGCAGGCCGATGGCCCGCTGGTAGTGCGGGGGGCCCTCGTTGCGGCGGGCGGGCGAGACGTAGGCGTGCGAGGTGCCGAGCTCGCCGAGGACCTCGCGCAGCAGGTCGGCGAACTCGTCAGGGGAGGCGACGCGTTCGACCAGGGGGCGGTACTGGCGCAGTACGCCGTCCCAGTCGATGCCGCACAGGTTCGGCTCCCAGAAGTAGGCGCGGATGATCCGCCCGGCCTCCTCGAAGGCCTGGCGCCACTCGGCCGCCGGGTCCACCTCGTGCAGGATGCGCCGCAGGTCCAGGTAGACCGTCGAGTCGCTGTCGCCCGACTCGGTGGCGGGGACCGCGCGCAGGTCGCCGTCGTCGTGGACCACCAGCCGGGTCCCGTCGCCGCTGACCGCGAACCAGTCCAGTCCCGAGGCCAGTTCGCTCTTGCGGGCCTTGGTCAGGTCGAAGTGCTCCAGCGTGGGTTTGCCGCTGAGGTCGTTGGGGTTGGCGAAGGTCTCGCCGAGCGCGCCCGAGATCGGCCAGCGCAGCCACACCAGCCCGCCGCCGTGCACCGGGTAGAGGGCGGAGTACTTCGACGCGCTCACCGGGAACGGGGTGACCCGGCTCTCCAGCCCCTCCACCTCCACGGTCACGGCGCCGTTGTCGCCGGGGGTCTCCGCATCGCCCTCGGCCGGATCCAGTCCGCCCGCCGCGGGCCGTCCCTCGGCCGAGAGCGCGAAGGGCGAGGGGGTCGCGGAGGACAGCGGCACCAGGTACGGGCGGCAGCCCAGCGGGAAGGACAGGTCGCCGGTGTGCACGTCGTAGACCGGGTCGAAACCGCGCCAGGACAGGAAGGCCAAGTAGCGCCCGTCCCGGGTGAAGACGGGATTCTCGTCGGCGAAGCGGCCGTTGGTGACGTCGACGACGGTGCGCGCGCCGGGCCCGGAGATGCGGGCCATCTTGATCTGTCGCAGTGAGCGCCCGATGCCCGGGTGCGACCAGGTCAGCCAGGCGCCGTCCGGGGAGAAGGCAAGGTCGGTGACGGGGCCGTTGATGGACCGGATCAGCTCGGTCACCCGGCCCTCGGACTCCTCCGTGGCGTCGACGAGCAGCAGCCGCCCGTCGTTCGAGGCGATGGCCAGGCGCTCCCCGTCGGGGTCGGAGAGCAGTTCGGTCACGCGCCCCAGTTCGCCCGCGGCCAGCCGGCGCGGCCGCCGCTCCCCGGAGGCCCGGGGCAGGTAGGCGATCTCGATCGCGTCCTCGCCCTCGGCGTCGGTGACGTAGGCGACCTGCCCGCCGCTGCCGAGCATCTCCGGCAGCCGCACCCGCACCCCGGGGGTGTCGGCGATGGTCCGGGCCGGCCCGTCGCGGTGGGTCAGCCAGTACAGGCTGCCGCGCACCACGACGGCGCTGGCCCGCCCGGTGGCGTCCACGGAGAGCGAGTCGACGTGGCTGGCGGCCGGCACCTGGTAGACCCGCCGGCCGGCGCGGGGGCCGCCGAGGCGGACCTGGAGCTTGCGCGGGACGGCGTCGGGGGCCAGGGACTCGACGAGCCAGAGGTCCCCGGCGCACTGGTAGACGACCCGGGTGCCGTCGCTGGAGGCGTGCCGGGCGTAGAACTCGTCGTGGTCGGTGTGGCGGCGCAGGTCGGTGCCGTCGGTCGAGCAGGAGTAGAGGTTGCCGATGCCCTCGTGGTCGGAGAGGAAGGCGATCCGGCCGTCCACGAACATCGCGGTGTCCAGGTGGCCTTCGAGCTCCTCCAGCAGCTGGCGCCCGTGCAGCCAGAGCCGGCCCATGGCGCCGCCCCGGTAGCGCTTCCAGGCGGCGGGCTCGTGCGGTGGCTTGCCGGTCAGCAGCAGGCTGCGGTGCTCGCCGCCGATGTCGGCCACCTGGATGTCGGAGACGGGGCCCCAGGGCAGACGACCGCCGGGGCTGCCGTCGGTCGGCAGTTTGTAGGCCCAGGAGAAGTAGGAGAAGGGCTGTTCGTGCGAGGAGACGGCGAGGATGTTGCCGTCGGGGTCCCAGCCGCAGACGCGGGTGTCGGTGGCGCCCCAGTGGGTCAGCTGCCGGGCGGGGCCGCCGTCGACGGGCGCCAGGTGGATCTCGGGGTCGAGGCTGCGCCAGGTGGTGAAGGCGATGTGCCGGCCGTCGGGGGAGAAGCGGGGGTGGCCGACCCGGGTCCGGTCGACGGTGATCCGCCATGCGCGTCCGGGGGTGTGGCCTTCGGGGACCAGCGGGGCGACCCAGAGGTCGTCCTCGGTGGCGAAACACAGGAGGTCGTCGTGCAGGTGCGGGAACCGGAGGTACGCGACGTCGTGACTCACCCCCCAATGCTTTCCGCGGGAGGGGGCCCCGGCAACTCGTACTGGTGACCCATGCCACCCCCTAAAACGAAACGGAACGGTTTCGTTTCGCTTGGGGGAGGGGTATCGTCGTAAGCGTACGGAACAGTTTCGTTCGGATGGAGGCGCGGAGATGACCGAGGCGATGTCGGCCCGGCGCAGCCGGATCACCCCCGAACGGCAGGCCGAACTGCACGAGGCGGTCCTCGACCTCCTGCGTGACGTCGGCTACGAGGCGTTGACCATGGACGCGGTCGCCGCCCGTACGAAGTCCAGCAAGGCCACCCTCTACCGCCAGTGGGGGAGCAAGCCGGAGCTGGTCGCCAAGGCCCTGCGATGCACGCAGCCCGTTTCGCTGCGCGAGATCGACACGGGCAGCCTGCGCGGGGACTTCGCGCTCATGGTGGAGCACTCGGACGACGCGCAGATGGCCAAGGACACCGCGCTGATGCGGGGTCTGGCCCATGCCGTCCACGAGAGCCCGGAGCTCCACAAGGCGCTGCGGGACCTGCTGGTCGACCCGGAGATCACCGGGCTGCAGGTGATGCTGCAGCGCGCGGTGGACCGGGGCGAGATCGCCCCGGGGTGCCCGGCCCTGGGGTTCGTACCGCACATGCTCATCGGAGCGTTCATCGCGCTCCCGCTGATCGAGGACCGGCCGGTGGACCGGGCGTTCCTCGGTGACTTCATCGACGCCGTGGTGTTCCCCGCCCTCGGCGTCTGAACCTCCCCGGTTCAGCACGGTCCCCGTCCCGTCCCCAGCCCATGGCAACGATGCCGCCCTGCTGCTCCTGACACGCCGCTCTCGTCGTCGGGCCGGCTCACCACGCCCTGATCCCTGCGGATCCATCCCACGACCTGAACGGGAGAACCACCGACGTGGCCACCTTCCTTTACCGACTCGGCCGGGGCGCCTTCAGGCGCCGCGGACTCGTCGCCCTTCTCTGGGTGGCGCTGTTGTTCGCCGCCGGCTTCGGCGCGGCCACCGCGGCCGCTCCCACCTCCGGATCGTTCTCGATACCCGGCACGGAGGCCCAGCGGGCCTTCGACCTGCTGGACAAGAAGTTCCCGGGCATGGCCGCCGACGGCGCCACCGCGCGCATCGTCGTCAAGGCCCCCGAAGGCGCGAAGGTCACCGACCCCGGCCCCAAGGCCGAGGTCGAGAAGATCGTCAACGGACTGAAGACCGGTCCGGGCGCGGAGCAGATCGCCTCCGTGGCCAACCCCTACGAGGCTCAGGCGGTCAGCCAGGACGCCTCCACGGCCTACATCAGCGCCAAGTACACCGTCAGCGGCATGGAGCTGCAGGACGCCACCCGCGACGCGCTCAAGGAATCGGGCGGCGACGCGAAGGCCGCGGGCCTGAACGTCCAGATCGGCGGTGACGCGCTGATGGTGGCCCCCGAGACCGGCTCCGGCGAGATCATCGGCATCCTCGTCGCCGCGATCGTCCTCGTGATCACGTTCGGTTCGCTGGTCGCGGCCGGCCTGCCGCTGCTGACCGCGATCGTCGGCGTGGGCATCGGCGTCTCCTCCATCACCGCGCTCGCCAACGTGCTGGACCTCGGCAACACCACCGCCACCCTCGCCACGATGATCGGCCTCGCGGTCGGCATCGACTACGCCCTGTTCATCGTCTCCCGCTACCGCGCGGAGCTCGCCGACGGACGCGACCGGGACGAGGCTGCGGGCCGGGCGACCGGAACTGCCGGTTCCGCCGTCGTCTTCGCCGGTCTGACCGTGGTCATCGCCCTCGTGGGCCTCGCCGTGGTCAACATCCCGATGCTGACCAAGATGGGCGTCGCGGCAGCGGGCACCGTGGTCATCGCCGTGCTCGTCGCGCTCACCCTGGTCCCGGCCATCCTCGGCTTCGCGGGCGGGAAGGTCCTGCCGGCGGGCGAGAAGAGCAAGCTGTTCGGCAAGGGCAGGCCCGCTTCCGAGAAGAAGGCCAACGGCGGCACCCGCTGGGCCCGCTTCGTCCTGCGCCGCCCCGTCATGGTGCTGCTGGCCGGTGTGATCGGCCTCGGGGTCGTCGCCATTCCGGCGAGCAAGCTGGAGATGGGCCTGCCGGACGACGGTGCCCAGCCGGTCTCCACCACCCAGCGTCAGGCGTACGACCTGCTGTCGGAGGGCTTCGGCCCCGGCTTCAACGGACCGCTGCTGGTGGTCGTCGACGGGGACAAGGCCCTGGCGGACGCCACGGTCGACCGGGTCAAGGGCCTGAAGGGCGTCGCGGCGGTCACCCCGCCGACCGCCAACGAGGCCGGTGACGCCTCGGTGATCACGGTCATCCCGAAGGACCGTCCGTCCTCCGCCCAGACCGAGAACCTGGTCCACGAGATCCGCGACGGCAGCGGCGACGACGTCCTCGTCACCGGCGCCACCGCGATGAACATCGACTTCTCGCAGAAGATGAACGACGCGCTGCTGCCCTACCTGGCCCTCGTCGTCGGCCTCGCCTTCCTGCTGCTGATGCTCGTCTTCCGCTCGATCCTGGTCCCGCTCAAGGCGGCCCTCGGCTTCCTGCTGTCGGTCGTCGCGGCCCTCGGCGCGGTCGTCGCGGTCTTCCAGTGGGGCTGGCTCGGTTCGGTCTTCGGGGTGGAGCAGACCGGTCCGATCATGTCGATGATGCCGATCTTCATGGTCGGCGTGGTCTTCGGACTCGCCATGGACTACGAGGTCTTCCTCGTCACCCGCATGCGGGAGGCGTACGTCCACGGCGAGCGCCCCGGCCAGGCGGTCGTGACCGGCTTCCAGTACAGCGCCCGGGTCGTGGTGGCCGCGGCGGTCATCATGATCGCGGTGTTCGCGGGCTTCATCGGGGCCAGCGAGCAGATGGTCAAGATGATCGGCTTCGGCCTGGCCGTCGCGGTCTTCTTCGACGCCTTCGTGGTCCGCATGGCCATCGTCCCGGCGGTGCTCGCGCTGCTCGGCCACAAGGCCTGGTGGCTGCCGGCGTGGCTGGACCGCGTACTGCCGAACGTGGACGTGGAGGGCGAGAGCCTGCGCCGGCACCTCGCCGCCGAGTCCGCGCAGGACGAGGGCCCGGACAAGGACCGCGAGCTGGTCAACGCCTGACCGGTCCGACGATCCGCGCGGCCCGGCCCCGTACCCCGACCACCGGGGGTACGGGGCCGGGCCCGTTGCCGCTAGCGGGTGGCGGAGGCGGTGGAGGCCGCGTAGGTGCGCCGCAGGAAGCGGCGCAGCGCGGCGATGTCGAACTGGACCACGGCGACGCCCTCGGGGGAGTGGAACTCCACGACCGCCTGGACGCGGCCGCAGGGCCAGACGCGCACGTCCCCGGTGCCCGTCGGCGCCTGGAGGCCCGCCTCCAGCAGGGCCCGGGGGAAGACCCACTCGTTGTCGGTGCCCTCGGGGGACAGGTCGGCCGGGAAGACGATCCGTACGGCCAGCGGCTCGGCGGGGGCGAAACGCAGAGCGACGGGGATCGCCCGGTAGAGGGGGTCGTCGGTGATCACACGGGCGCGGACCCGCTCTTCGACGGGGGCCGCGGTCGCCGTCGCGGTCGCTGGGGGATTCTCGGCGGTGGCAGACATCGACCAGACTCCTCGAATCGGAACAAATCCGTCCGTTTGCCCTCCAGCCTCGCACATTCCCACGAAAATGCGCGCCTCTCTTTGTGATGCGCCCGCTCTTGCCAACGGTTTGCAACTGGGCACTATTCTTGAACGGTTCAGGCCGTAGAAGAAGCGGAGCCCACTCCATGCATGTGCCCGACGGATTCGTCAACGCACCCGTCTCGGTGGCCGCCGGAGTGGCGGCGGCCACGGCGGTGGCCGTCAGCCTCCGCGGCGCCCGCCGCGAACTCGACGAGCGGACCGCGCCGCTCGCCGGCCTCGTCGCCGCCTTCATCTTCGCCGTCCAGATGCTGAACTTCCCGGTCGCCGCCGGCACCAGCGGCCACCTGCTGGGCGGCGCGCTCGCCGCGATACTCGTCGGCCCCTACACCGGCGTGCTGTGTGTGTCCGTCGTCCTGCTCATGCAGGGCATCCTCTTCGCCGACGGCGGCCTGACCGCCCTCGGCGTGAACATCACCGTCATGGGCGTCGTCACCGTCGTCACCGCGCACCTGGTCTTCCGCGGGCTGCTCCGCCTCCTGCCGCCCGGCCGCCGTTCCGTGACCGTGGCGGGATTCGCGGCCGCCCTACTCTCCGTGCCCGCCGCGGCCGCCGCCTTCACGGCCGTCTACGCCGTCGGGGGCACCACCGACGTGCCGCTCGGCAAGGTCCTCACCGCCATGGTCGGCGTGCACGTCCTCATCGGCATCGGCGAAGCCCTCATCACCGCGGCGACCGTCGGCGCCGTGATCGCCGTACGTCCCGACCTGGTGCACGGGGCCCGCGGCCTGGCCGCGCCGCTGAAGCTGCGCGTCGACGGCGCGCTCGTCGACGCGCCGGCCGGCCCCGCGCCCACCGCCGCGGTGGCCGCGGCCGGCTCGGCCAAGAAGGTGTGGGCGACCGGCCTGGTCACCGCGCTCGTCCTCGCCGGGTTCGTCTCCTTCTATGCCTCCGCCAGCCCCGACGGCCTGGAGAAGGTCGCCGCCGACCAGGGCATCGACCAGAAGGTCGAGGAGCACGCCGCCGCCGGCTCCCCGCTCGCCGACTACAGCGTCAAGGACGTCGACGACGCCCGCCTGTCCGGGGGCCTCGCCGGGGTCATCGGCGTCGGGATCACCGTGGCCGCCGGCACCGGGATCTTCTGGGTCGTGCGCCGCCGCACGTCCCACGAGTCGACCGCCGCCGCCACCTCCGCCCCGGTCGCCTGACATGGGTGCGGGCCACGCCCACCGGCTCTACCGCCCGGGCAGCTCCCCGGTCCACGCCCTGCCCCCGCACTGCAAGCTCGCCGCGGCCTTCGGCTTCGTCGTGGTCGTCGTGTCCACTCCGCGGGAGGCGGTGTGGGCCTTCGGCCTGTACGCACTGCTGCTCGCCGGGGTCGCGGCCGCGGCCCGGATCCCGGCCGGATTCCTGCTGCGCCGGCTGCTGATCGAGATCCCCTTCGTCGCCTTCGCCGTGCTCATGCCCTTCGTGGCCGAGGGCGAGCGGGTCGAGGTCCTCGGCATGTCGCTCAGCGTCTCCGGCCTGTGGGGCGCCTGGAACGTCCTCGCCAAGGGAACCCTCGGCGTGGCCGCGTCCGTCCTGCTCGCCTCGACCACCGAGCTGCGGGCCCTCCTGCTGGGACTCCAGCGGCTCAAGCTGCCGCCGATGCTCGTCCAGATCGCCACCTTCATGATCCGCTACGGCGACGTGATCGGCGACGAGCTGCGCCGGATGTCCATCGCCCGTCGCTCGCGCGGCTTCGAGGCCGGCGGGATCCGGCACTGGGGAGTGCTCGCCAAGACGGCCGGCGCCTTGTTCATCCGGTCCTACGAACGCGGCGAGCGGGTCTACCTGGCGATGGTCAGCCGCGGCTACGCCGGTTCCATGCCGGTCATCGACGAGGCCGTGGCCACGCGGAGCCAGTGGGCCTACGCCGCCGTGCTCCCGGTGACGGCACTCGCCGTCTGTCTGATGGGATGGACTCTGTGACCAGTACCCCCTCGCCCGCCCCGTCGCTCGAAGTCGCCGGGCTCGCCTACGCCTATCCGGACGGACACCAGGCCCTGTACGGCGTCGACCTGACCGTCGCACGCGGCGAGCGCGTCGCCCTGCTCGGCCCCAACGGCGCTGGCAAGACCACGCTCGTGCTGCACCTCAACGGCATCCTCGGCGGCGGCGTCGGCTCGGTGGCCGTGGCCGGGCTTCCGGTGGAGAAGCGGAACCTGGCGGAGATCCGGCGCCGGGTGGGGATCGTCTTCCAGGACCCTGACGACCAGCTGTTCATGCCGACCGTGCGGGAGGACGTGGCCTTCGGCCCGGCCGCGGCCGGGATGCGGGGCGCGGAGCTGGACGAGCGGGTCACGGCCGCCCTGGAGCAGGTCGGCATGGCCGACTTCGCCGACCGGCCGCCGCACCACCTCTCCTTCGGGCAGCGCCGCCGAGTCGCGGTGGCGACCGTACTGGCCATGCGGCCGGAGATCCTGGTCCTGGACGAGCCGTCGTCCAATCTGGACCCGGCCTCCCGCCGCGAACTCGCCGACATCCTGCGCGCGCTCGACGTGACCGTGCTGATGGTGACGCACGACCTGCCGTACGCGCTGGAGCTGTGCCCGCGCTCGGTGGTCCTCAGCGAGGGGGTCATCGCGGCGGACGGCAGCACCCAGGACCTGCTGTGCGACGAGGAACTGATGCGGGCCCACCGGCTGGAACTGCCCTTCGGCTTCGACCCCCGCACGCCCCTGCTGACGCGCCCCTCGGGCTGACGCACCCCCTCGCCCCGGCGGATCGCTCCCGCGGACCCGGGAGGCGGGACCCGGGAAGCAGGACCGTACGGTGGGTGTTGCGCTGTGGCGTACGAAGCAGGAACAGGCGCCGTCGGCGCCGCGGCAGGTGGTGGGAGCGGACGTGGACGTCCACGGGACGGTGGCGGAGGGCTTCGAGCCCGTCAGGGACGCCTTCGCGCGCAACTTCGAGGTGCTCGGCGACCGGGGCGCGGCCGTCGCCGTCTACCGGGACGGCCGCAAGGTCGTCGACTTGTGGGGCGGCACCCGGGACGCCGACGGCACCGAGCCGTGGGCCGAGGACACCGCGCAGATCGTCCGCTCCGCCACCAAGGGCGTGGCCGCCGCGGTCCCGCTGCTCCTGCACCAGCGCGGGCTGCTCGACCTGGACGCGCCGGTCGGCGAGCACTGGCCGGAGTTCAAGACCGGCGGCAAGGAGAAGGTCCTCGTACGGGACCTGCTCGCGCACCGCGCGGGCGTTCCGGCCCTGGACCGGGGGCTGACCGCCGCCGAGGCCGCGGACGGGGTGTCCGGGCCGCGTGCGGTCGCCGCGCAGCACCCCTTCTGGGAGCCGGGCACCGGGCACGGCTACCACGCCCAGACCTACGGCTGGCTGCTGTCCGAGCTGGTGCTCCGGGTGACCGGGCGCACGCTGGGCTCCGTCCTGGCCGAGGACATCGCCGAGCCGCTCGGCGTGGACTTCTGGATCGGGCTGCCGGAAGGCCAGGCCGGGCGGGTGGGCCGGGTGGCGCCCGTCGAGCCGCCGGAGCGCGCCGGACTGCTGAGGACCAGGCCCCGCAGAAACGTTTCCGAGGCCTATGCCGACCCCGACTCCCTCACCCGCCGCGCCTTCGCCGCCATCGATCCGCTGCCGGACGAGAACGCCCCCGCGTACCGGGCCGCCGAGCTCCCCGCCTCGAACGGCATCGGCACGGCCCGCGCCCTGGCCCGGTTCTACGGGGCCACCATCGGCGCGGTCGGGGACGGCCCGCGGCTCTTCACCCCCGCCACCACCGCGCTCGCCGCCCGCGAGCACTCCGCGGGACCGGACCGGGTGCTGGTCGTGAACACCCGCTTCGGCGCCGGATACATGCTGCACGGCCCGGCCTCGCCGCTGCTCTCACCCGCCTCCTTCGGCCACCCCGGCCGCGGCGGCTCCCTGGCCTTCGCCGACCCGGACGCCGGCATCGGCTTCGGCTACGTCACCAACGCCCTGGCCACGTCGGTCACCGCCGACCCCCGGGCCCAGTCCCTGGTCCGGGCCCTGAAATCAGCCCTCTGAGGGCGCGCCGGACCCGCACGCACCTCGGCCCCGGCGGCCCCGGCGCGCGCCGGACGAGCTCGCCCGGCACGCGCCGCCCGGGCGCGCCGCACCGCCACCCGGGTGAGCCGGGGCCCGATGTCAGCCCGCGTTCAGCACCTGGGCGACGATCGGGCCGGCGGCTTCGCCGCCGTGGCCGCCACCCTCGACCATCGCGGCCGCGGCCACGTCGCCGCTGAAGCCGGTGAACCAGCTGTCCGGGCTGTCATCGGCGCCGCCGACCTCGGCCGAGCCGGTCTTCGCGCCCTTGTCCGAGCCGTGGACGGGGGCCATCGCCTCGCGTGCGGTGCCGCTGGTCGCCGTCAGCCTCATCATGGAGACGAGCTGCTGCTGCACGGAGGACTTCATCCGGCGCTGGGCCGTGGCGATCGTCCGGCCGTCCAGCTCCGGCGAGACGAGCAGCGGCTGGCGGAAGACGCCGGTGCGGGCGGTGGCGGTGATGGACGCGACGTTCAGCGGGTTCATGGTGATCCGGCCCTGCCCGATGTACGAGGCCGCGGCCTCGGCCCCCGTGGCCGGCGGGACCTTCCCGTCGGTGGACCTGACGCCCGTCTTCCAGTCCAGGCCGATGCCGAAGACCTCCGTGGCCTCCCTGGGCAGCGCGGAGTCGTCGTCGACGGGCTTGATCTGCTTGATGAAGGCGGTGTTGCAGGAGCGGGCGAAGGAGGTCGCGAACCTTGTGCCCGCGGGGAGCTCGAAGTTCTTCAGGTTGTGGAAGGCGCGGCCGCCCCAGGACACCTCCTTCGGACACTCCGCGGGCTTGTCGGCGGCGACCAGGCCGCGGTCCAGCAGCATCGCCCCCGTCACGATCTTCATCGTGGAGCCGGGTGCCCGGTTGCCCTGCATCGCCGCGTTGAAGCCGTCCGTGCGGTGGTTCGCGACGGCCAGGATGTGCCCGTTGCTCGGCTTGACGGCGACCACCGAGGCCTCCGGGAACCGGGCGACCGCCCGCTCGGCCGCCGCCTGCACCGTCGCGTCCAGGTAGGTCTTGAGGGTGCTGGGCTCGCCTTCGACGAGGGTCAGCAGGGTCCGCTTCGGTGCGTCCGCCGCGGCCGGCTCGATCCACACCTCGGCCCCGGCCCTGCCGCCCGTCTTGCTGCCGTAGTTCTGGCGCAGCTCGTCGAGGATCTGGCGCAGGGAGGGGTACTTCTCCGCCGTCAGCTCCTCGCCGTTGCGGTCCACGGCCTTGACGGGCGGGTTCGCGGCGGCGCCCGCGCGCAGCTTCTCGTCCTTGCCCAGCTGCGGGTGGATCACCGAGGGCTGCCAGTCGACCAGAGGCCTACCGGTGGTCAGCCCGCGTACGACGGTCAGCTGGGAGTCGTAGCCGAGGGGCTTGGTCGTGCCCTCGTAGGTGATCTCCGCCTCGACCCTGAAGGGCACGGTGGTGCCGTTCGCCGGGCCGGGAGTGATCACGGCCTTGGAGACGTACGCCTTGGTCCTGAAATCCCCGACCGCGCTCTGGGCGGCGGCGGCGTTGTTGGTCAGGTCGGCCGCTCCCCGCTCGTCCCCGGCGGCCCAGGCGGCCAGGAACGCCGTGGCGACCTTCTCGGCCTCCTTCTCGCCGACCGGCCCGCTGCCCCTGCCGGACCGGACGGACGCGTCCGGGTCCGCTCCCTCACCGCTGTCGTCGACCAGGGTGTACACCCCGTAGCTGGCGCCGCCGAGCATCGCCAGGAATACACCGCCGATGACGGCGCCTTTGGCTGCCCCGTTCACTCGTTCGTCCTCCCCCGTGGTCACACTTCTCTGAACGTGTTCAAAGAACCTTGGTGTCGACCTTACTCTGCGGAGTCGTATGGTGTGCACTCGTTACCGGACCATCACATCCGGAGGGCAGCTTCCTGGATCCTCCCGGCGGCGCGCTCGGCGCTGCCGATCGGGCCCCGCACACCGGGTCGAACCGGGTCGAAGTGCACGGGCCGGGGCCGTGTTCTAGCGTCGGAAGGGCGAGGGCGACCGATGCGCCGAGCCGGTCGCCCGCCCCGGAGGTCCCCGCTCCGCGCCGCCGCCCCCGCCCGTGGTCCGGCGCATCCGCGGATCGCGTGACCGACCGAGAGAGCAGGTGCATCCGCATGCGTCCGTCGGCCCGTATCCCCAGCATCCTCGCCGGCCTGGCCCTCGCCGTCGGCGGCGCCGCCGCCCTGGCCCCGTCCGCCCAGGCGGACGTGAAGGCCTGCGAGCAGTACGTCGCCCAGCACGCCCCGAAGGCCACGGACGGCGCCGCGGAGGCCTGCTACGAGGGGCAGATCGGCAACCAGGCGAGCTGTGCGTCGAGCCTCGTCGCGGCCGGCGCGGGCAAGGACGCGGCGAACTCGGCCTGCGAAGCGTCCCGCTGACCCGGACCGGTACGAACGGCGGGCCCGGCACCTGTCGGTGCCGGGCCCGCCGTTGCCCGAAGCGGTTCCGCTCACGCGAGAACCGGCGGCAGGTGTCCACCACTGCGCGAGGCGGTCCCGTCCGGGGTGCTCGATGCGGACGGTCCGGCGGGCTGCCGTCGCGCAGGGGGGCACCCGGGCGGTTCACCGCGCGTCCCGCCGAGATGCGGACAGAAGCTGTCCGCAAGGGGGTGCACTCTGGGGTTGCCGGCGCACTCCGGGCCTCTGACCGGGGCTGGGGGCGCTGTTCGACTTCGGGTATCCGGCCCGGGCGTACCTCTGAAGGAAAGGCGCGATCACCATGTCCCAGGACATCCAGCTGCTGGAGAAGGCCCTGACCCACACCGGCCAACTGCTCGGCAACGTCACCCCGGGCCAGTACGCGCTGCCCACCCCGTGCGACGACTTCGACGTCCGCACCCTGGTCAACCACATGCTCGCGGGCAACCCGTACTACGTGGGCCTCGCCCACGGCGGCGCCCCCGACTTCGCCCTGTTCGCCCAGGACCACATCGGCGACCGCCGGCCCGGCGAGGTCTACGCCGAGGGTGCGAAGGAGGCCCTGGCCGCGTGGCAGGTCGAGGGCGCGTTCCGGCGGCAGATGCCGCTGCCCGGCGGCGGCCTGGGCCCGCGGCTGGCCGACCTGCACCTCCTGGAGGCGGTCCTGCACGGCTGGGACCTCGCCACCGCCACCGACCAGGACCGCACCGGCGACCCGGACGCCGTAGCAGCGGTCTTCCGGACCTGGTACGGCAACTACCCCGATGAGATCCGCGGCGCGACCGGCATGTTCGGCCCCTCCGAGGACGCCCCGGAAGACGCCCCCGCGCTCGACCGCGTCGCCGCGTACTTCGGCCGCACCCTCTGACTCCCCGAGCCACCGGCTCCGCGGGGTGGGGCCCACCAGGAGGCGGGGCCCCTTCACGTCCGTGAGGGCGGGTGCGGTCAGTAGTGCCGCGGCCGGGTACGGCTGGGCCGTCTGTGGGCCGTCGAGGGGCGGCCCAGGACGGCGGGCGACCACCATCAACAACCACGACGGGCCCGGCACCAGAAGGTGCCGGGCCCGTCGTCTGCGCTGCTAGACCCAGGTGTCCAGCCACATGCGGCCGCGCCAGGAGTCCATGGGGAGGGTCTGGCCCGTGTAGATCGGCCAGAAGTAGATGAAGTTCCACACGATCAACAGGACCAGGACGCCCGCACCGATCGCGCCCAGGGCCCTGCGGCGTTCCGAGGAGCCGGCCGGTCCCAGCAGGGCGCCGATCATCATCGCCACCGCCAGGCACAGGTACGGGACGAAGACCACCGCGTAGAAGTAGAAGATCGTCCGCTCCTGGTAGTTGAACCAGGGCAGCAGGCCCGCGCCCAGCGCGCACGCGATCGCGCCCGCCCTCCAGTCGCGGCGGAAGAACCACCGCCACAGCACGTACAGCAGCGCGAAGCAGCCCGCCCACCACAGCAGCGGCGTGCCCAGGGCCAGGACCTCGCGGGCGCACTTGCCGGCCGCCGTCGCCGGGCAGCCGTCGGTGCCCGGCTCGGGGGACTCGTAGAAGTAGGAGACGGGCCGGCCCAGCACCAGCCAGCTCCACGGATTGGACTCGTAGGTGTGGCCCGAGGTCAGGCCCACGTGGAAGCTGTAGACCTCGGTCTCGTAGTGCCAGAGGCTGCGCACCCATTCCGGCAGGAACGACAACGAGCTGCCCTGGTCGTTCTTGGCCGCCCAGTCGCGCAGGTAGCCGCCCTTGCCGTTGTCCGGGCTGAAGATCCAGCCCGACCAGGAGGCCACGTACGTGACGATCGCGACCGGCACGGTCGAGACGAAGGCGGGCAGCGCGTCACGGCGCAGCATCGCCGCGTACGGGGTGCCAGCGCCCGCGGTGCGGCGGGCGGCGGCGTCCCACAAGACGGTCAGGACGCCGAAGAAGGCCAGGGCGATGAAGCCGTTCCACTTGGTGCCGGCGGCCAGCCCCAGGCAGACCCCGGCCAGGATCCGGTACGGGCGCCAGCCCAGCCGCAGCGTCTCGGCGATCCGCGCGTCGGGCCGGGTCCGGCCCTCCTCGTCCACCGGCAGCGCGTCCGCGAGCCGGGTCCTGGCCCGGTCGCGGTCGATGAGCAGCGCCCCGAAGGCGGCGAGCACGAAGAACATCAGCACCAGGTCGAGCAGTGCCGTGCGGCTCATCACCAGGTGCAGGCCGTCCACCGCCAGCAGTGCGCCCGCGAGGCAGCCGAGGAAGGTCGAACGGAAGAGGCGCCGCCCGATCCGGCACAGCATCAGCACCGACAGGGTGCCGAGCACGGCGGTCATGAACCGCCAGCCGAAGGGCGTGAGGCCGAACATCCACTCGCCGAGCCCGATCACCCACTTGCCGACGGGCGGGTGCACGACGTAGCCCGGGTCCGCCGGCAGGGCGACCCCGTCCGGGTTGGCGAGGATCGACTTGTCGATGTCCTTGGGCCAGTTCGCCTCGTAGCCCTGCCTGATCGTGGCCCAGGCGTCCTTGGCGTAGTACGTCTCGTCGAATATCACCGCCTTCGGGCTGCCCAGGTGCACGAACCGCAGCACGCCCGCGACCAGCGCCACCAGCAGCGGCCCGGCCCAGGCCATGATGCGCTGCCAGGTTCCCCACACCTGCGGTGGGAGCCCGAAGGTCATCCACAGCTGCCGGGACGGCTTCGTGTACGGGGGCACCAGGCGGGTGCGGACGTCCGCGCGGGGCGACGCGGCGGCGGCCGGCGCGTAGCCGAAGCCGCGCAGGCGGCGCAGCCAGGTGGGCGGCTCTTCTTCGCCGCCCGCCGTCGCGGAGGGCAGTGCCCCCGCGGGGCTGGGCGGTGGCGTCGCGGTACTGGTCACCGGCACATCGTAGGGAAGAGATCTGTGTGTGCCCCAGTGGCGTGGGTGACGAGCCGCGGGGCTGAGAGGATGGGCGGGTGACAACTGACCAGCCCCGCGGTACCGAGCCCACTTCCCCGGCAGGCGTCCTCGTCCTCGCCGGCACCCCCATCGGCGATCTCGCCGACGCCCCGCCGCGGCTGGCCGCGGAGCTGGAGCGGGCCGATATCGTCGCCGCCGAGGACACCCGGCGGCTGCGCCGGCTGACCCAGGGGCTCGGCGTGCACACCACGGGGCGCGTCGTGTCCTACTTCGAGGGCAACGAGTCGGCCCGCACCCCCGAACTGGTCGAGGCCCTCTCCGGCGGCGCCCGCGTGCTGCTGGTGACCGACGCCGGCATGCCGTCCGTCTCCGACCCCGGATACCGGCTGGTCGCGGCAGCCGTGGAGAAGGACATCAAGGTCACCGCGGTCCCCGGGCCGTCCGCCGTGCTCACCGCGCTCGCGCTGTCCGGGCTGCCCGTGGACCGGTTCTGCTTCGAGGGCTTCCTGCCGCGCAAGGCGGGCGAGCGCCTCGGCCGGCTGCGCGAGGTCGCGGGCGAGCGCCGCACACTGGTCTACTTCGAGGCCCCGCACCGGCTCGACGACACCCTGGTGGCGATGGCCGAGGTCTTCGGCGCCGAGCGGCGGGCCGCGGTCTGCCGCGAGCTCACGAAGACCTACGAGGAGGTCAGGCGCGGCGGCCTCGGCGAGCTCGCCGCCTGGGCCGCCGAAGGGGTGCGCGGGGAGATCACCGTCGTGGTGGAGGGCGCCCCCGACGCCGAGCCGGGCGACGTGGACGACGAGGAGCTCGTACGCAGGGTGCGGGTGCGCGAGGAGGCGGGGGAGCGCCGCAAGGAGGCCATCGCGGCCGTCGCGGCCGAGGCCGGGGTACCCAAGCGCGACGTCTTCGACGCGGTGGTGGCGGCAAAGAATGCGGCACGAAAGGCGCCATGAACCGGTAAAGGGCTAACCTGAAAGGCAAAGCTCAGACCGTGCGCCGGGCGCTTTGGGCATGAGTCGCCCAAAGGCCGTCCAACACTGGACAGGACCTGATGCGCTCCCGCCCGAAGAGGCGTCCACTGGCAAAGGCACCAGTGGAACAAGAGGAGCTGGCATGAGTGAGATCGCAGACACCCCGGTACCCGTCCAGGCCTCGGCACCCGCACGTTTCTCCAGCCCCGACGTGCACACCGTGCAGGAGGCGTATTCCTTCGCGTGCATGCGCTGCGCGTACGGCTGGGAGCAGGAGTACCGGATCGAGCACCACGTCGACGGCCGCGGCGAACCGTTCATCATGTACACGGTCGACGGCGAGCGGGTGCCCTCCCCGCTGTCCAACCCCAGCTGCATGAACTGCGGCGGGCACGTCGTACGGATCATGCGGGCGGGGCAGGTCTCCTCGGTGCTCGGGACGATCGACCGCCTCTACCACCACCGCATAGCGCCCGGGATCGCCGGACCGGTGCCGGCGGGAGCGAACGTCCCGCGCACTCCGGGGCCCCGCAGGTCCGCCGAGCGCCACGACGCCCCCGGCCCCGTCGCCGTCGGCGACGACGAGAAGCGCGGGGGCCTGCTCTCCCGGCTGAAGGGGTTCCTGCGCCGGTCATAGGATCGGCCCATGAGCCCTTCCTCCACCTCCAAGGACGCACCTCCGCCGCTGCCCGAACCGCTCCGGGTGGCGGTGGCGGACTCGCACACCCACCTGGACATGCAGGCGGGAACCGTCGAGGAGGGCCTCGCCAAGGCCGCCTCGGTCGGCGTGACCACAGTGGTCCAGGTCGGCTGCGACGTGAAGGGCTCCCGGTGGGCCGCCGAGACCGCGGCCGCGTACGACAACGTCCACGCGGCCGTGGCCCTGCACCCCAACGAGGCCCCGCGCATCGTGCACGGCGATCCGGACGGCTGGTCCCGCCAGGGCGCCCGGACCGGCGGCGGCGAGGCCGCCCTGGACGACGCCCTCGCCGAGATCGAGGCCCTGGCCGCCCTCGGCCACGTCAAGGCTGTCGGCGAGACCGGCCTCGACTTCTTCCGCACCGGGCCCGAGGGCGTGGCCGCGCAGGAGCGTTCCTTCCGCGCCCACATCGAGATCGCCAAGCGGCAGGGCAAGGCCCTCGTCATCCACGACCGCGACGCCCACGCCGACGTGCTGCGCGTCCTGCGCGAGGAGGGCGCCCCCGAGCGGACCGTCTTCCACTGCTACTCGGGAGACGCCGACATGGCCCGCGAGTGCGCCGCCGCCGGCTACTACCTGTCCTTCGCCGGAACCGTCACCTTCAAGAACGCCGCGCCGCTGCGCGAGGCGCTGGCCGTGGCCCCGCTGGAACTGGTCCTCGTCGAGACGGACGCGCCCTACCTGACCCCCGCGCCCTACCGCGGACGGCCCAACGCGCCGTACCTCATTCCGCTGACGGTGCGCGCGATGGCCGCGGTCCGCGGAATCGACGAGGACGCGATGGCCACCGCCCTGGCGGCCAACACGTCCCGCGCCTTCGACTACTGACCGCCCCACCCCGGACGGGCACGTAGGGTAGTCGTACGACTTTGTTCCGTAATGACTCCTCGGCTAGGGTGCCGTGCCGCAACCAGCGGGTGCCGGACCACCAGGGGAGCGAGCGTCGTGAGCGATACGCAGGGCAGTCACCTCCGAGGCGCTCCCGTCCCGGACGCGTACGGGGGCGGATCCCCGGCCTGGCCGGCCTGGCCGGTCTGGCCCGCCGCCGAAGCCGGTCCGGTCGGTCCCGCTCCCGGCGACCCCGGTCCGGTCGACGCCGGACCCTCGTCGTGGGAGACGGAACCGGCCGTCCCCCTCCCCGCCCCGCGCGCCGAGGACCAGGACGGTGAAGGGCCCGTGCCGGTACCCGCCCCGGGAACGGGCCGCCGCCGCGCCCCCACGCCCACCCCCACCATCGCCGACGTCGGGGCGCTCGCCCCCGGCCGACGGGCCCGCGGCCGCACCTCCCTCGCCGAGCCCCCGACCGGCACCGGCCGCCGCCGCGGCCCCGCCGCACCGGCTCTCCCCGCCCCTCCGCACGCCGGGACGGGACACGGCCGCCGCCGCGCCACCGGACCGGTGCTCCCCGGTCCCCCCGCATCCGCTGCCGACTGGCGGCGGATCGTGCCCCAGGCCCTGGTCGTCGCCTTCCTGGCCGGTGGCACGACCGCGTTCGTCGCCGCGGACAAGTCGGTACGCCTCACCGTCGACGGAGTCCCG
This sequence comes from Streptomyces sp. PCS3-D2, assembly GCF_000612545.2. Classification (GTDB taxonomy): domain Bacteria; phylum Actinomycetota; class Actinomycetes; order Streptomycetales; family Streptomycetaceae; genus Streptomyces. Next base: position 4,523,352 of record NZ_CP097800.1, read on the forward strand.
AGGCACCTGCACACCTTCGCCGGGGACGTGGAGGAACTGCTCGCCGCGGAAGGGCTCGACGTCGGCCCCCACGACCTCGTGGCCCCCGCCCCGGGGGAACCCCTCGACGACGGCGAGGAGATCGTCGTCCGCTACGGCCGCCCCCTGCGCCTGACCCTCGACGGACAGCAGCGCCAGGTGTGGACCACCGCCCGCACCGTCGAAGGCGCCCTGCGCCAGTTCGGCATCCGTGCCGAGGGCGCCCACCTCTCCGCCCCGCGCACCGCCCCCGTACCGCGCTCCGGCCTGACCCTCAGCGTCCGTACCGAGCGGAGCGTCACCTTCATGGCCGACGGCCGCGAACGCACCGTCCGCACCAACGCCGCCACCGTCCAGGAGGCCCTCGACCAGGCGGGCATCACCCTCCGGGACCAGGACACCACCTCCGTGCCGCCCACTGCCTTCCCGCGCGACGGCCAGACCGTCACCGTGCTCCGCATCACCGGCACCCGAGAGGTCCGCGAGGAGCGCATTCCCTTCGGGACCGAGCGGGTCGACGACGCCGAGCTCTTCGCCGGGACCGAGGTCGTCGAGCGGGCCGGCCGGCCCGGGGTGCGCAGGGTCACCTACAGCCTGCGCACCGTCAACGGGGTCCGGCAGAAGCCCCGAGCCATCGCCGACGAGGTCGTGCGCGAGCCCGTCACCCAGTACGTCAGGATCGGCACCCGGCCCCTGCCCCGCTCGGTCGCCGGCGCGGACGGCCTCAACTGGGCGGCCCTCGCCCAGTGCGAGTCCGGCGGCCGGCCCTCCGCCACCGACGCCTCGGGGACGTACGGCGGCCTGTACCAGTTCGACGTGCGCACCTGGCAGGGTCTGGGCGGCAGCGGCCGCCCGCAGGACGCCCCGGCCACGGAACAGACCTACCGGGCGAAGAAGCTCTACGTGCAGCGGGGGGCGAGCCCGTGGCCCCACTGCGGCCGCAGGCTCACGTCGTAGTCGGGACCACTCGGCCGATCTGAGACGCTTTACCGGTGAGCACCGCAGAGCAGCAGCCCGATAACCCCGCGCCCAGCGCCCCCGACGCCCTTCTGGGCCCCGCCGACGTCCGGGAACTGGCCGCCGCCCTCGGCGTACGCCCGACGAAGCAGAAGGGGCAGAACTTCGTCATCGACGCCAACACGGTGCGCCGGATCGTGCGCACCGCCGAGGTCCGCCCGGACGACGTGGTCGTCGAGGTCGGCCCCGGGCTGGGCTCGCTGACGCTCGCGCTGCTGGAGGCCGCCGACCGGGTCGTCGCCGTCGAGATCGACGACATCCTGGCGGCCGCCCTGCCCGCAACCATCGAGGCCCGCATGCCCGCGAAGAAGGACCGCTTCGCGCTGGTCCACTCCGACGCGATGCTGGTCACCGAACTGCCCGGCCCGGCACCGACCGCACTGGTCGCGAACCTGCCCTACAACGTGGCCGTACCCGTCCTGCTGACCATGCTCGACCGCTTCCCGAGCATCGAGCGGACCCTCGTCATGGTCCAGGCCGAGGTCGCCGACCGGCTGGCCGCCGAGCCCGGCAGCAAGGTCTACGGCGTGCCCTCCGTCAAGGCCGGCTGGTACGCGCACGTCAAGCGCGCCGGAGCCATCGGCCGCAAGGTCTTCTGGCCCGCGCCCAACGTCGACTCCGGCCTGGTCTCCCTCGTGCGCCGCACCGAGCCGGTCAGGACGAGCGCCACGAAGGAAGAGGTCTTCGCGGTCGTCGACGCGGCGTTCGCGCAGCGCCGCAAGACCCTGCGCGCCGCGCTGGCCGGCTGGGCCGGATCGGCGGCGGGCGCGGAGGCCGCGCTGGTCGCCGCGGGCGTCTCCCCGCAGGCCCGCGGCGAGTCCCTGACGGTGGAGGAGTTCGCCGCGATCGCCGAGCACAAGCCCGCCCCGGAGAGGCCCGCACTGTGAGCACGCGCCCCGAGAGCACCCGTACGACGCCCGTCACCGTGCGGGTCCCCGCGAAGGTCAACGTCCAGCTGGCCGTGGGCGCGGCCCGCCCCGACGGCTACCACGACCTGGCCAACGTCTTCCTCGCCGTGTCCCTCTTCGACGAGGTGACGGCGACCCCGGCCGAGGCGCTCACGGTGACCTGCGAGGGCCCGGACGCCGACAAGGTCCCGCTGGACCGCACCAACCTCGCGGCGCGGGCGGCCGAGATCCTCGCCGCCCGGGCCGGCCTCGAACCGCGGGTCCACCTGCACATCGCCAAGAGCATCCCCGTCGCGGGCGGCATGGCCGGCGGCAGCGCCGACGGCGCTGCCGCCCTGCTGGCCTGCGATGCCCTGTGGGGCCTGGACACCCCGCGCGGGGAGCTCCTCGACATCTGCGCGGAGCTCGGCAGCGACGTCCCGTTCAGCCTGGTCGGCGGCGCCGCGCTCGGCACCGGCCGCGGCGAGGTGCTCACCCCGGTGACGGCCGGCTCCTTCCACTGGGTGTTCGCGGTGGCCGACGGCGGCCTGTCCACCCCGGCCGTCTTCCGCGAGTTCGACCGCCTCACCGCCGATGTCGCGGTCCCGGAGCCCGGGGCCTCGCCGGACCTTCTCGCCGCCCTCGCCTCCGGAGACCCGGACGCCCTGGCCGCCACCCTGGCCAACGACCTCCAGCCGGCCGCCCTCTCGCTGCGGCCGTCCCTGCGGGCGACGCTGGACGCGGGCCTCGGCGCCGGCGCCCTCGCCGCCCTGGTCTCCGGCTCGGGCCCCACCACGGCCTTCCTCGTCGCCGACGGGGAAGCCGCCGCCAAGGTCGCGGCAGCCCTGGTCGCCTCGGGCACCTGCCGCGCCACCCACACGGCCTGGTCCCCCGCTCCGGGAGCCACGGTCCTGCCGTCCTGACCCCCGGCTGCGCGACCCGGCTGCGCGGCCCGGCTGCGGCCTACTCAGGCCGGAGTTGAGTATCCGCACCCTGTCGGGAGACGCCCGGCCGGGGCCACCGTGGGGTCATGACAGTCAGTGCGCGAACCATGGCCGCCGCCACCCCAGCCGACCGCGACCGGTACGTCGACCTGCTGCGCGTCGCCTCGCTCGGCACCGTCATCACCGGGCACTGGCTGATGGCCGCCGTCGGTGGCGACGGCATAGGGAACCTGCTCGCCCTCGTGCCGGCCCTCCAGGTGCTCACCTGGGGGCTGCAGGTCATGCCCGTCTTCTTCTTCGTCGGCGGCTTCTCGCACGCCCTGTCCTACCGCTCCCTGGCCCGCCGCACCGAAGGGCCCGTCTACGCCGCCTTCCTGCGGGCTCGGCTGCGCCGGCTGCTGCGGCCCACCCTCGTCTTCGTCCTGGTGTGGGCCGCCGTCGCGCTCGCCGTGCAGCTCGCCGGCCGCGGCGACGGCACGCTGACCGGTGCCGCCCTGCGGCTGGTCACCCAGCCGCTGTGGTTCATCGGGATCTACCTGGCCATGGTCGCCCTCACCCCGCCACTGCTCAGGCTGCACGAGCGCCACGGCTGGGCGGCCTTCGCCGCCCTCGCCGGCGCCGCCGCGCTCGTCGACGTCCTGCGCTTCGCACTCGGCGTCCCGTACGTGGAGTTCCTGAACTTCGCCCTGGTCTGGCTCGCCGTCCACCAGCTCGGCTTCCTGCGGGCCGACGCACGCATCCGCCGCCCCGCCGCCCTCGCCGCCGCCGGCCTCGCCGGGGCCGCGCTGCTGGTGGCCTTCGGCCCGTACCCGCTGTCCATGGTCGGGATGCCCGGCGAGAAGGTCTCCAACATGGCACCGCCCACCCTGGCCCTGCTGTGCCACGGACTGTGGCTCGTCGGGGCCGTGCAGCTCGCCGCCCGGCCCGCCGCCGCCCGGCTGGCGCGGCCCCGCGTGTGGCGTGCGGTCGTCGCCGCGAACGGCGTCGCCATGACCGCCTTCCTCTGGCACCTCACCGCGATGCTCGCCGTGTACGGGGCCCAGCTCGCCCTCGGCGTGGACCTGCCGGAACCCGCCACCGCCGCCTGGTGGGCGCAGGTCCCCGTACGGATCTTGGCGGCCGCCGCGCTGACCGGTGTGTTGGTCGCCCTGCTGCGCCGCTTCGAGGCCCCCGCACCGGCCGGCCCGGCCGCTCCCGCAGGAGCCGCCGCGGGCCCCGTTGCCGCCTTCGGGATCACCCTGTGCCTGCTCGGCGTCCTGGGCCTGTCCATGACCGGGCTGGGGGGCCTCCTCGACGGCCACAGCGCCACGCTCGTCGCCCTCCCGGTCACCGCGCCCGCCGCGATCGCCATGGCACTGGGCGGCGCCTGGCTGGTGGAACGGTCGGCCCCGGCCCGGAGGGTTAGGCTGAGGGGCTGATCCACACCCCTTCCCTGGAGCGCGTCTGATGGCCGTCAATCTGGTCAATGTCGAGGCAGTCAGCAAGGTGTACGGCACACGTACTCTGCTGGACGGTATCTCCCTCGGCGTGTCCGAGGGAGACCGGATCGGCGTCGTCGGCCGCAACGGCGACGGCAAGACCACCCTCATCCGGATGCTCGCCAAACTGGAGGAGCCCGACAGCGGGCGCGTCACCCAGTCCGGCGGCCTGCGCATGGGCGTCCTCACCCAGCACGACTCCCTCGACCCCGCGGCGACCGTCCGCCACGAGATCATCGGCGACATGGCCGACCACGAGTGGGCCGGTAACGCCAAGATCCGCGACGTCCTCACCGGACTCTTCGGCGGCCTCGACCTGCCCGGCTTCAACCAGGGCCTCGACACCGTCATCGGCCCGCTCTCCGGCGGCGAGCGCCGCCGCATCGCCCTGGCCAGGCTCCTCATCGCCGACCAGGACCTGCTGATCCTCGACGAGCCCACCAACCACCTCGACGTCGAGGGCATCGCCTGGCTGGCCGGCCACCTCCAGGCGCGCCGCTGCGCGCTCGTCTGCGTCACCCACGACCGCTGGTTCCTCGACCAGGTCTGCACCCGCATGTGGGACGTCCAGCGCGGCGAGGTCTTCGAGTACGAAGGCGGCTACAGCGACTACGTCTTCGCCCGCGCCGAGCGCGAGCGCATCGCCGCCACCGAAGAGGCCAAGCGGCAGAACCTGATGCGCAAGGAGCTTGCCTGGCTGCGTCGCGGCGCCCCCGCCCGCACCTCCAAGCCGCGCTACCGCATCGAGGCCGCCAACGAGCTCATCGCCGACGTCCCGCCGCCGCGCGACAAGTCCGAGCTGATGCGCTTCGCCAACGCCCGCCTCGGAAAGACCGTCTTCGACCTTGAGGACGTCACCGTCCAGGCCGGCCCCAAGACCCTCCTCAAGCACCTCACCTGGCACCTGGGCCCCGGCGACCGCGTCGGTCTCGTCGGTGTCAACGGCGCCGGCAAGACCTCCCTGCTGCGCGCCCTCGCCGAGGCCGCCCGCACCCAGGGCGAGGCCCAGCCCGCCGCGGGCCGGGTCATCGTCGGCAAGACCGTCAAGCTGGCCTACCTCTCCCAGGAGGTCGGCGAACTCGACCCGTCCCTGCGGGTCCTGGAGGCCGTCCAGCGCGTCCGCGACCGCGTCGACCTCGGCAAGGGCCGCGAGATGACGGCGGGCCAGCTGTGCGAGCAGTTCGGCTTCACCAAGGAGAAGCAGTGGACGCCGGTCGGCGACCTCTCCGGCGGCGAGCGCCGCCGCCTGCAGATCCTGCGCCTGCTGATGGACGAGCCCAATGTCCTCTTCCTCGACGAGCCCACCAACGACCTCGACATCGAGACCCTGACCCAGCTGGAGGACCTCCTCGACGGCTGGCCCGGCTCGATGATCGTGATCTCCCACGACCGGTTCTTCATCGAGCGCACCACCGACACCGTGATGGCGTTGCTCGGCGACGCGAGCCTGCGCATGCTGCCGCGGGGACTGGACGAGTACCTGGAACGCCGTCAGAGGATGGTCGAGGCGGCCGCCCCGGCGCCCGCGCCGGCCGCCGCCGCAGCGGCCAAGTCCACCTCGTCGGGCGACTCGCGCGCGGCGAAGAAGGAACTGCAGAAGATCGAGCGGCAGCTCAACAAGCTGGCCGACCGCGAGGGGAACCTGCACGCCCAGATCGCCGAACACTCCACCGACTACGACAAGGTGGCCAAACTCGACGCGGAGTTGCGCGAACTTCTCTCCGACCGCGACGCATTGGAGATGCGCTGGCTGGAGCTCGCCGAGGAGGCGTAGATTCCGCGGGTCTCCGGGGCGAACTGCCCCGATAACGGCGGCGTCACGGGCCGGTCCTCCCTTGGGAACAGGGGGCGGACCGGTCCGTTGTATGCGCGGCGTCAGTGATAGAAAGGTCAAACTCCCGCCCCCTCCGAAGCCGAAAGTGCGCTGATGACCGAGCCGCCCCAGCCGCCGAACCAGCCGCCGACACCTTCCGGTTACGGACACCTGCCCGGCCCGCCGCAGCAGGGCCACGGCTTCCCGCCGCCGGGCGAGAACCCCTACGCGCAAGCGCCCGCACACCCGCCGCAGCCCGGCTACGCGCCGCAGCCCGGCTACGCGCCGCAGTCCGGTTACCCGCCGCAGCCGCCCACCGTCCCGGCCTACCCGGCCCACGGCCTGCAGTCGCCCCCGCCCGGCGCGCCCGGCCAGCCGCCGAGGAAGAAGCTGCCCCTGCTCATCGCGGCCTCCGTCGCGGCCGCGCTCGTCCTCGGCGGCGTCGGCTACCTCGCCTTCGGCACCGGGGACGAAGACCCCGGGCAGCCCGTCGCCCAGGAGTCCGGCGACGCGAAGCCCTCCGGCTCCCCGTCCGTGGACGTCGGCGACGGCAGCGGCCCCGGCGGCAACCAGCAGACCGACCTCAACGCCGGCCGCAAGCAGGGCGAGGACAAGGTCCTCTGGCTCAAGACCACCAAGATCGACGGTCCAGGGGCCGGAGTGGGCACCCACGGCCAGTGGGTCGTGGGCGACACCGTGGCCAAGACCGTCGGCAAGACGATCAAGGGCTACTCGGTCGCCGATGGCAAGGAGAAGTGGACGATCACCTTCCCTGCCGACATCTGCGGCGTGACCCGGAAGACCACCGACGACGGCAAGACCGTCGTGCTGTACGAGAACGGTCCGTCGGAGACCGCCGACTGCAACCAGATGCGCATGGTCGACCTCAAGGCGGGCAAGGAGGGCTGGTCGAAGGAGGTGTCCAAGGAGAGCGCCTTCGACATGTTCCTCGACCCCAGCCTGGCCATGACCGGGGACACCGTCACCGTCAACCGGCTCACCCGGGCCACCGCCTTCCGGATCAGCACCGGTGAGAAGCTCTTCGGCAGCCCTGCCGAGGGCTGCGTGCCGGGCGCCTACGCCGCCGGAAACGGCAAGTTGATCGGCGTCGCCACCTGCTACGACAAGGACAGCATCGTCGAGGTCCAGGACGCCGACCCGGTCACCGGCAAGAAGACGTGGACCTACCGGCTCCCCAAGGGCTGGAGGGTGGCCCGCGTCTACGGGGTCGACCCGATCGTCCTCCACCTCACGAACGCCACCACCAAGGAGAGCTCCGTCGTGGTCCTCGGCCCCGACGGCAAGCAGCGCACCACGCTCTCCGGCGAGGGCAGCTTCTCGACCGAGTGCGGCGTGAGCCGCGACGACTCCCTGCAGGGCTGTGCCACCGCCGTCGTCGACGCGGGCACCCTCTACCTGCCCACCAGGACCGCCCCCGGCAAGGCCAACGAGATCGTCGCCTTCGACCTGAACACCGGCAAGGCCAAGTGGCGCGTCCCGGCGGGCGAGGGCCGCACCCTGGAGCCGCTCAAGGCGGCGAACGGACAGCTGATCGCCTACCGCAGGGCCGAAACCCGCCAGGGCGGCGAGGTCGTCGCGATCCCCGCCGACGGCAGCACCCCGACCGCGCTCCTGCGCCACCCCTCGGGCCCCTCCGCCCCGATCGAGAGCTCCTTCTACTCCCCGGACGTCGACTACTCCGACGGGCGCTTCTTCATCTCCACGACCCGACTGGTCGCCCAGGACAAGGACGAGAAGCTCCTGATGGTCTTCGGCAAGTGAACACCCGCCCAACGCGCCGTCCACCGAGAGGCAACAGCAACCGATGAGCACCCCGCCGCCCCCCAGCCAGCCGCCGTCCGGCGGCTTCGGAGCGCCGCAGGATCCCCCGCCCGGCGGGTTCGGAGCGCCGATGCCGCCCGCCGGACCGCCCTCGCCGCCCGCCGCCCCGCATCCGCAGGCCGGGCAGCCCGCGTACGGCTACCCGCAGGCCGACCCCGGCTACGGCTATCCGCAGCAGCCCGCCGCGCCCGCGCCGTACGCCGCGCCCGCACCCCCCGCACCCCCCGCGCCCCCGGCCGGCGGGGGCGACAAGCGCACCCAGCTGATGATCGTCGGCGCGGCCCTCCTGGCCATCGTCCTGATCGTCGGCGGCGGCCTCTGGTACGCCTCGGGCGACGGCGGCGGGACCACCGCGCAGGGCGACCCGGGCGCCTCCCAGGGCGGCGACAAGAACCAGCCCGCCGCGGCCGGCAGCGAGAAGGTCCCCGCCAACCCCAGGTCGAAGACCCTCTACAACCACCCGGCGCCCACGGTGACCGACCTGGTGTCCGTCAACGGCTCGTGGCTGACCGACACCACCTACGTCAAGTCCGACGTGTCGAAGGTCGTCGGCTACAACCTCGTCGACGGCGGCAAGAAGTGGGAGGTCCCGCTCACGGGCGAGATCTGCGGCGCCACCCACCACGTCAGCGAGAACAAGACGGCGGTCCTCTTCAGGCCCACCCCGTCCACCGCCGAGAACAAGTACCCGCCGTGCACCGAGGTCGGCGTCATCGACCTGGAGGCCGGCAAGCTGGCCTGGTCCGGCAACATCAAGAGCGCCAACGGCGGCGACAAGCCCGTCCAGTTCTCCGAGATCACCCTCAGCGGCAAGACCGTCGCCGCGGCCGGCGTCTCCGGCGGCGGCGCCGCCTGGAACCTCGCCGACGGCAAGAACCTGTGGCAGCCGAAGGTCGACGGTGACAGCTGCCGCGACACCGGATACGCCGGAGGCGAGGCCCTCGCCGCCATCCGCAAGTGCGGCCGGCACCCCAACTACACGCTGCACGCCCAGCTCCTCGACCCCGCCACGGGCGCGCCCACCGGCTCCTACAAGCTCTCGCCGGGCATCGAGTACGCGCACATCGTCTCCACCCAGCCGTTCGTCGTGGCGGCCGACGTCGGCGACAACGCCAAGGGCGGCAAGGGCGTCAGCGACCTGTTCGTCGTCGACCCCAAGGGCGAGCTGAAGGCGCGCATCCCGCTCGCCGCCGGCACCTTCGCCGCCAAGTGCGGCTCCACCGACGTCGAGAAGTGCTCCAACATGGTCGTCGGCAACGGCAAGATCTACGTGCCCGCCGCAGAGCACCAGGGCCAGTCGCCCACCGGCCGCACCAACGAACTGCTCTCCTTCGACCTGGAGACCGGAAAGCAGACCACCGACCGGGCCGACGCGGGCGAGCGGTACACCATGTTTCCGCTGCGCATGGACGGGCCGAACATCATCGCCTACAAGGTCCCCCCGTACGACAAGGGCGGCCAGATCGTCAGCATCGACGGCACGACGATGAAGGAGACCCTCCTGATGGAGAACCCGGCCGACAGGGACGTCCGGCGCGCCGAGACCTCCTTCTCGCCCGAGTTCTCCTCCGAGCTGCGCTACCGCAACGGCAAGCTCTTCATGTCGAAGCAGAACGTCAGCAAGCCGTACTCGACCGACCCGGAATACCTGTTCGTGTCCTTCACCGCGAGCTGACCCGCACAGCACCGCCCGAAGCCCCCGGTCCGTACCGATCGGGGGCTTCTGCGCGGTATCCCCCGCGCACCGTCGAACAAGCGTGTAGCTTGCCGGGTCAGAAGAGTGGGGGTGGATTCCTCGATGGGCGTACGGGTCGTGGTGGTCGACGACCACCGGCTGCTGGCCGAGGCGCTGGCCTCTGCCCTGAAGCTGCGCGGCCACCGGGTGCTGGCGGCCGCGGCCCCGGCGGCCGGCGCCGCCGAGCTGGTCATCAGCCGCGCCCCCGAGGTCTGCCTCCTCGGTACGGCCGCACCCGCCGAGCCCGGGGCCTTCGAGCCCGTGGTGCGCATCAGGCGGGAGCGCCCGCAGATCGCCGTGGTCGTCCTCGGCCCGGTGCCCAGCCCGCGCGGGATCGCCGCCGCCTTCGCCGCCGGCGCCTGCGGCTACGTACGCCAGGACGAGCGCATCGAGGGTGTGGAGCGGGCGCTGGCCAAGGCGCGGGCGGGCGAGTCGGCGATCGCCCCGCAACTGCTTCAGGGCGCCTTCGCGGAACTCCTGAACCCCGCGGCCCAGCCCGACGACGAAGGCAGCAGGCTGCTCCGGCTGCTGACTCCGCGCGAGGTGGAGGTCCTGGTGCGGGTCGCCGAGGGAGAGGACACCCGGCTGATCGCCGCCGGCATGGAGATCGCGCCGAGCACCGCCCGTACGCACGTCCAGCGGGTGCTGATGAAGCTGGGGGTCGGATCGCGGCTGGAGGCGGCCGCACTGGCCGCCCGTACCGGCCTGCTCGACCGGGCCCTGCCCGGGCCGTCGTCCGCCCCACCGCAGGGCTGACCGGGACGGCGGCCGGGAGCCGCCGATTTCCCCCGCGGGCGCCGCATCGGGTAAGCCAGTGCCCACGCGCGCACCCACGCGCGCGTGGTCCCCCGCGAGAGGCAGTAGGCGAGTGAGCAAGTACCTGGTAACCGGTGGCGCCGGATACGTCGGCAGCGTGGTCGCGGCCCACCTCCTGGAGGCCGGCCACGAGGTGACCGTCCTCGACGACCTCAGCACCGGCTTCCGCGTCGGCGTCCCCGACGGCGCCGCGTTCATCGAGGGCCGGATCCAGGACGCCGCCCGCCACATCGACCCCTCCTACGACGCCGTGCTGCACTTCGCCGCCTCCTCGCAGGTCGGCGAGTCCGTCGTGAACCCGGGCAAGTACTGGGAGAACAACGTCGGCGGGACCCTCGCCCTGCTGGCCGCGATGCGCGAGGCCGGCGTGCGCAGGCTCGTCTTCTCCTCCACCGCCGCCACCTACGGCGAGCCGGCCGAGGGCCTGCTGACCGAGGCCTCGGTGACCGCGCCGACCAACCCCTACGGCGCCTCCAAGCTCGCCGTCGACCACATGATCGCGGGGGAGTGCGTCGCGCACGGCCTGGCCGCGGTGTCCCTGCGCTACTTCAACGTGGCCGGCGCCTACGGCGCGTTCGGTGAGCGGCACAGCCCCGAGACGCACCTGATCCCGCTGGTCCTCCAGGTCGCGCTCGGCGAGCGCGAGTCGATCTCGGTGTTCGGCGAGGACTACCCGACCCCGGACGGCACCTGCGTGCGCGACTACATCCACGTCGCCGACCTGGCGGAGGCCCATCTGGCCGCCCTGCGCGCCGCCACCCCCGGAGAGCACCTGATCTGCAACCTGGGCAACGGCAGCGGCTTCTCGGTCCGCGAGGTCATCGAGACCGTCCGCAAGGTCACCGGGCGGGAGATCCCCGAGGTCGTCGCCCCGCGCAGGGCCGGCGACCCGGCGATGTTGGTGGCCTCCGCCCGCACGGCACACGAGCGCCTCGGCTGGACCCCGAGCCGCTCGGACCTGACCGGCATCATCCGCGACGCGTGGAACTTCGCGCGCACGCACACCGCCTGACCGGCCGGGTCTCCTTTCGCCCCGGGGCTCCTCTTCCTGCTCCGCGCGGAAGGAGCCGGCCGCCGGCCGCCGGCCCCGGCGCGTCGGCCGACCCGTCCGTGCGGCGGTCGCGCCGGACCCGGGCGCCCGGCAGGGGCGCCCGGGTCCGGCACGCGCCCGCTGGGGGCGTGTGGGGCCGAGCCGTGCGCTGCGGCCGTGCGCAGCGCGCGGGCGCCCGGCGTGCACGCGCCGGGTGAAATGCCCCCCGTGCACCTGCCAGTGGCACGCGCCCGTGCGCCGGGCGTCCCACAGCCGCCGATTCAGGCGATTTCAAGCCACGGCTGAGCCCCCGCGGAAGCCGCACCCCCGAAATCTGCGGGGAAAACTTCTGCTATTCGGCCAACTGCGAGCCGCCCCCGGCCCTACGCTGATGCGTGACACCGGTGGGGGCCGGTGTTGATTCAGGGGTCGAGACACGTCGGGTACGTCGTCCGGTCCGGGGTAGTGCAGATATGTCTCGGCGGCGGCCGGGCTGCGGATCACCCGGTCCTGGCGCCGTACCCGCCGTCGTCCGTTCCCCTACCCTTGGGGGTTTTGTGGTTCGTATCCGGGTTCTCGTCGTCGACGATCACCGCATCTTCGCCGAATCGCTCGCAGCCGCGCTCGCCGCCGAACCGGACGTGGACGTGTCCGCGGCCGGCAGTGGTCCCGCCGCGCTGCGCTGCCTCGAACGCGCGGTGGCCGAGGGCCGCCGTTTTGACGTCCTGCTGGTCGACGCCGACCTCGGCGCGGTCGCCGGGGCCGTGCCTGCCCAGCGGGAGCCGGGGGCCGGGCCACCGCAGCCCGGCTCGGACGGGATCGCGCTGGTGGCCGGGGTGCGGGTGGCCCACCCCGGGGTCCGCACCGTGGTCCTCGCCGAGCGTGACGACCCACGTCGGGCCGCTCTCGCCCTCCAGGCCGGAGCCTCGGGGTGGGTGGCCAAGGACTGCTCCCTCTCGCGCCTGCTGGCCGTCGTCCGCGGGGTCCTGCGGGAGGAGACCCACCTCCCGCCCGCGCTGCTCACCGGAGTGCTGCGGGAGCTGACCGCGGCGCGCAAGCACCGCACGGACAGCGAACGGCTCGTGGAGTCCCTCACCCCGCGCGAGCACGAGGTGCTGCGCTGCATGGTGGCGGGGCTGGGCCGCAAGGACGTGGCGGCGCGGCTGTTCCTGTCCCCGCACACGGTCCGCACCCACATGCAGAACGTCCTGGGCAAGCTCGGTGTGCACTCCACGCTGGCCGCGGTGGCGCTGGCCCGGCGGGCCGGCGTGCGGCCCGCCGACCTAGCCGGGGATGTTGTCGAACGGAGCGGTCAACTGGCGTAGCAGTCCGGCGAGATCGCCGCGCTGACTCTGCGAGAGCTGGGCCAGGATCGCCCGTTCCTGGGCCAGCAGCCCGGCGAGGGCCTGGTCGGCGCGGTCCCGCCCCTCGGGCGTGAGCCGGACCAGGACCCCGCGGCGGTCGCTGGGGTCCGGGAGCCGTTCGACGAGGCCCTTCTTGGCGAGCCGGTCGATGCGGTTGGTCATGGTGCCGGAGGTGACCAGGGTCTGGGTCAGCAGCTGGCCGGGGGAGAGCTGGTAGGGGGCGCCGGCGCGGCGCAGCGACGTCAGGACGTCGAACTCCCAGGGTTCCAGGCCGTGCTCGGCGAAGGCCAGCCTGCGGGCGCGGTCGAGATGGCGCGCGAGCCTGCTGACGCGGCTCAGTACCTCGAGCGGTTCCACGTCGAGGTCAGGGCGCTCCCGCCGCCATGCCGCCACCAGTCGGTCGACCTCGTCCTCCATGCCGATCAGTGTAAGGGGTCTGTCGATGTGAAGTCTCTTCATCCCAAGTATCTCGATTGCGAGCATCTTGATATCGAGATATAAATGAACTGAGCATGGGGCATGGAGGGGGCCGGAACGGATTCCGCTTCCGATCGCCCCGCCAGCAGGGAGGCTCGAACATGTATTCCGATACCGTGCGTGCAGGGACCCCCACGTCCACCGCGCATCCCGCGCCCACCTGGGACCCCCAGCAGTACCTCCGGCACGCGGGCCACCGCACACGGCCCTTCCTCGACCTGCTCACCCGCATACCCGAGCTCCCCACCAGCCCCGCCCGCATCGCCGACCTCGGCTGCGGCCCCGGAAACGTCACCGCTCTGCTCGCCACCCGTTGGTCCGAGGCCTCCATCACGGGGTTCGACCTCTCGCCGGAAATGCTCCAGCGTGCCACCGAGCAGTACGCCGGCCCCACCGCCGGCGGCGGCAGCCTCGACTTCCACCACGGCGACATCGCCGGCTGGCTCCCCGAGGAGCCCTACGACCTGATCGTCTCCAACGCCGCCCTCCAGTGGGTTCCCGGTCACCCCGGCTCGTTCGGCGCCTGGATCAACGGCCTGCGCCCCGGCGGCACCCTCGCCTTCCAGATCCCCGGCAACTTCACCGCCCCCAGCCATGCCCTGCTCGCGGAGCTCTGCGACACCCCGCGCTGGCGGTCCCGCCTCGCCGGCCACGGCGCCCGCTACATCCACCTCCTCGAACCCGCCGAATACCTCGCCCGGTTCACCGAGCTCGGCTGCACCGCCGACGTCTGGGAGACCACCTACCACCAGCTCCTGCACGGACCCGACCCGGTGCTCGACTGGGTCAAGGGCACCGCCCTGCGCCCCGTCCTCACCGCTCTCGGCGACGACCGGAAAGCCGTCGACGCCTTCCTCACCGAATACCGTGACCGGCTCCGCACGGCCTACCCGAGCGGGCCGCGCGGAACCGTCTTCCCGTTCCGAAGGATCTTCGCCGTAGCCCGCAAGGAGGCCTGACCATGCTCACCGCAGTCGACCACGTCCAACTCGCCGCGCCGCCGGACTCGGAGGACCGGCTCCGCGCCTACTACACCGACGTCCTGGGCATGACCGAGATCCCCAAACCGCCCGTCCTCGCCGCCCGCGGCGGTTGCTGGTTCGCCGCAGGCCCCGTACAGCTGCACCTCGGCGTCGAGCAGGACTTCCGGCCCGCCCGCAAGGCGCACCCCGGACTGAGGGTCACCGGCATCGCGGAGTACGCGCGCAGACTGGAGGAGCGGGGCGCCAAGGTCGTCTGGGACGAGAACCTCCCGGGCCACCACCGCTTCTACTCCGAGGACCCCGTCGGCAACCGGCTGGAGTTCCTGGAACCCTTCGACACGGGCACGGACGGCACGCCCGACCGGTAGGCACCACCGCACGACACGACGGCGCCCCGTCACCGGATCACCGGTGACGGGGCGCCGTCGTACCCGCGGGGGCGGGCCTCACCGGATCCGGTCCCGGTCGTGGCCCCGGTCCGCAGGGAATTCCCTAGCTCTTGCGGCGGCCCACCAGCTGCGGCTTCGACTCCAGCCCGTCCAGCCCGTGCCACGCCAGGTTCACCAGATGCGCCGCCACCTCGGCCTTCTTCGGCCGGCGCACATCCAGCCACCACTGCCCCGTCAACGCCACCATCCCGACCAGCGCCTGCGCGTACAGCGGAGCCAGCTTCGGATCGAAGCCCCGGGCCTTGAACTCCAGCCCCAGGATGTCCTCCACCTGCGTGGCGATGTCGCTGATCAGCGACGCGAACGTACCCGTCGACTGCGCGACCGGGGAGTCGCGCACCAGGATCCGGAAACCGTCCGTGTACGACTCGATGTAGTCCAGCAGCGCGAACGCCGCCTGCTCCAGCAGCTCCCGCGGATGCCCGGCCGTCAGGGCCCCCGTCACCCCGTCCAGCAGCTGGCGCATCTCCCGGTCCACGACGACCGCGTACAGCCCCTCCTTGCCGCCGAAGTGCTCGTAGACCACCGGCTTGGACACCCCGGCCTTCGCCGCGATCTCCTCCACCGACGTGCCCTCGAAGCCCTTCTCCGCGAACAGGGTCCGGCCGATGTCCAGCAATTGCTGGCGCCGCTCCGCGCCCGTCATCCGGACCCGGCGGCCACGCCTGGGCTTGTCGCTGCTGGAACCACCGTCGATCGCCACGTTCCCCATCATGCCGCGTTCGGCCGGCTTTCCCTGCGCCGGGCATCGATCCGGGACGCCGACGGCCACCGGACGTCCGTGGCCCACCCCAGCTGCTCGAACCAGCGGATCAGTCGCGCACTCGAATCCACCTGCCCCCGCAGCACACCGTGGCGCGCCGACGTCGGATCCGCGTGGTGCAGGTTGTGCCACGACTCACCGCACGACAGCACCGCCAGCCACCACACGTTGCCGGACCGGTCCCGCGACCTGAACGGCCGCTTGCCCACGGCGTGACAGATCGAATTGATCGACCACGTCACATGGTGCAACAGCGCCACCCGCACCAGGGAACCCCAGAAGAACGCCGTGAACGCCCCCCACCACGACATCGTCACCAGCCCTCCCACCAGCGGCGGAAGCGCCAGGGAGAAGATCGTCCACCAGATGAAGTCCCGCGAGATGCGCCGGATCGCCGGATCCTTGATCAGATCAGGGGCGTACTTCTGCTGATCCGTCTGCTCCTCGTCGAACAGCCACCCGATGTGAGCCCACCACAGGCCCTTCATCAGCGCCGGCACCGTCTCACCGAACCGCCACGGCGAATGCGGGTCACCCTCGTGGTCCGAGAACTTGTGGTGCTTGCGGTGGTCCGCGACCCACCGCACCAGCGGACCCTCCACCGCCATCGACCCCATCACCGCGAGCACGATCCTCAGCGGCCGCTTCGCCTTGAAGGAACCGTGCGTGAAATAGCGGTGGAACCCGATGGTGATCCCGTGGCAGGCCAGGAAGTACATGAACACCATCAGGCCCAGGTCCAGCCAGCTCACCCCCCAGCCCCAGGCCAGCGGCACCGCCGCCAGCAGCGCCACGAAGGGAACGGTGATGAACAGCAGCAGGGCGACCTGCTCGATCGACCGCTTGTTCTCGCCGCCCAGCGTCGCGGACGGCACAGGAGTCTGCGAGGGCGCGGAGGCACCCTCGATCAGATCGGGACTTGTGGTCATGGGTGTGTCCCCTGGGGGGTGAGGGAAGTCGGCGGGCACGCCGGTCACGCAGACCCTACGGGCCCGTAACCTACGGCATCGTAAGTATGGCAAAGCCCGGGCCCCGGACAAGAGGAGCGCGACCAGGACAACCGGAGCGCAGCCGCGCCCCCCACCGGCCGCCGAGCCCCCGGCGACTCGGCCAGTGAGACGTTTGCCCAGGCACACGCATCGGACACCTATCCTGTTCCCCGTCGGACAGCGCGGTCCGCACGGGCAGCCCGAGCCACACCTCAAGGGCGGCGGTCCCCCGGACGGAGTCCGGAAGGGGCCACGCCGCGCACGGCCGGGAGCCCACCGCCCAGTAGCGCTCGAACACTGCAAGGAGCCGCACCTGTGAGCAGTGCTGACAAGGCCCCCCTGGCCACCCAGCAGGCCCCCGTCACCCCGGCCGCCACCGCCAACGCGGAACTGCGCGCGGACATCCGCCGCCTCGGCGACCTCCTCGGGGAGACCCTCGTACGCCAGGAAGGCCAGGACCTGCTCGACCTCGTCGAACGCGTCCGAGCCCTCACCCGCACCGACGGTGAAGCCGCCGCAGCCCTCCTCGGCGACACCGACCTGGAGACCGCCGCCAAGCTCGTCCGCGCCTTCTCCACCTACTTCCACCTCGCCAACATCACCGAGCAGGTCCACCGCGGCAAGGAACTGCGCGCCCACCGCGCCACCGAGGGCGGCCTCCTCGCCCGCACCGCCGACATGCTCAAGGACGCCGACCCCGAGCACCTGCGCGAAACGGTCAAGAACCTCAACGTCCGTCCCGTCTTCACCGCGCACCCCACCGAGGCGGCCCGCCGCAGCGTCCTCAACAAGCTGCGCCGCATCGCGGCCCTCCTGGAGGAACCCGTCACCGGCGCCGGCGACCGCCGCCGCCACGACCTGCGCCTCGCCGAGAACATCGACCTCGTCTGGCAGACCGACGAGCTCCGCGTCGTCCGCCCCGAGCCCGCCGACGAGGCCCGCAACGCCATCTACTACCTCGACGAACTCCACGCCGGCGCCGTCGGCGACGTCCTGGAGGACCTCGCCGCCGAACTGCGCCGCGTCGGCATCGAACTGCCCGCCGGCACCCGCCCCCTCACCTTCGGCACCTGGATCGGCGGCGACCGCGACGGCAACCCCAACGTCACCCCCGACGTCACCCGCGACGTGCTGATCCTCCAGCACGAACACGGCATCACCGACGCCCTCGAACTCGTCGACTTCCTGCGCGGCCTGCTGTCCAACTCCATCCGCTACACCGGAGCCACCGAGGAACTCCTCGCCTCCCTCCAGGCCGACCTCGAACGCCTCCCCGAGATCAGCCCCCGCTACAAGCGGCTCAACGCCGAAGAGCCCTACCGGCTCAAGGCCACCTGCATCCGCCAGAAGCTCCTCAACACCCGCGAGCGCCTCGCCAAGGGCATCCCCCACGAGGAAGGCCGCGACTACCTCGGCACCTCCGAGCTCCTCACCGACCTCACCCTCATCCAGACCTCCCTGCGCGAGCACCGCGGCGGCCTCTTCGCGGACGGCCACATGGACCGCACCATCCGCACCCTCGCCGCCTTCGGCCTGCAGCTCGCCACCATGGACGTCCGCGAACACGCCGACGCCCACCACCACGCCCTCGGCCAGCTCTTCGACCGGCTCGGCGAGGAGTCCTGGCGCTACGCCGACATGCCGCGCGACTACCGCCAGAAGCTCCTCGCCAAGGAACTCCGCTCCCGCCGCCCGCTGGCCCCCACCCCGGCACCCCTCGACGCCGCCGGCGCCAAGACCCTCGGCGTCTTCGCCGCCGTCAAGGACGCCTTCGAGAAGTTCGGCCCCGAGGTCATCGAGTCCTACATCATCTCGATGTGCCAGGGCGCCGACGACGTCTTCGCCGCCGCCGTCCTCGCCCGCGAAGCCGGCCTCCTCGACCTCCACGCAGGCTGGGCCAGGATCGGCATCGTCCCGCTCCTGGAGACCACCGACGAGCTCCGCGCGGCCGACGTCATCCTCGACGACATGCTCGCCGACCCCTCCTACCGGCGCCTGGTCTCCCTCCGCGGCGACGTCCAGGAGGTCATGCTCGGCTACTCCGACTCCTCCAAGTTCGGCGGCATCACCACCAGCCAGTGGGAGATCCACCGCGCCCAGCGCCGGCTGCGGGACGTCGCCCACCGCTACGGCGTCCGGCTGCGCCTCTTCCACGGCCGCGGCGGCACCGTCGGCCGCGGTGGCGGCCCCTCCCACGACGCGATCCTCGCCCAGCCCTGGGGCACCCTCGAAGGCGAGATCAAGGTCACCGAACAGGGCGAGGTCATCTCCGACAAGTACCTCGTGCCCTCCCTCGCCCGCGAGAACCTCGAACTGACCGTCGCCGCCACCCTGCAGGCCTCCGCCCTGCACACCGCGCCCCGCCAGTCCGACGAAGCCCTCGCCCGCTGGGACGCGGCGATGGACACCGTCTCCGACGCCGCCCACGCCGCCTACCGCGCACTCGTCGAAGACCCCGACCTGCCCGCCTACTTCTTCGCCGCCACCCCCGTCGACCAGCTCGCCGACCTCCACCTCGGCTCCCGGCCCTCCCGCCGCCCCGACTCCGGAGCCGGCCTCGACGGCCTGCGCGCCATCCCGTGGGTCTTCGGCTGGACCCAGTCCCGCCAGATCGTCCCCGGCTGGTACGGCGTCGGCTCCGGCCTCAAGGCCCTGCGGGAGGCCGGCCACGAGGACGCCCTCACCGAGATGGGCGAACGCTGGCACTTCTTCCGCAACTTCCTGTCCAACGTCGAGATGACACTGGCCAAGACCGACCTGCGGATCGCCCGCCACTACGTCGACACCCTCGTCCCCGACCACCTGAGGCACGTCTTCACCCGCATCGAGGCCGAGCACGAGCTCACCGTCCGCGAGGTCCTGCGCATCACCGGAGGCGAGCAGCTCCTCGACTCCCACCCCGTGCTCCAGCAGACCTTCGCCGTACGCGACGCCTACCTCGACCCCATCTCCTACCTCCAGGTCTCCCTCCTGGCCCGCCAGCGCGCCGCCGCCGCCCGCGGCGAGGAAGCCGACCCGCTCCTCTCCCGGGCCCTGCTCCTCACCGTCAACGGCGTCGCCGCAGGCCTGCGCAACACCGGCTGACCCGGTCGCCGTACGTACCCGAAAGGGGGTCCCCCGCGCCCACCGGCGCGGGGGACCCCCTTTCGTCAGCCTCGTACTACGGGGCTCAGTCCTGGGTGCCCGAGCGGCGACGGCGGACCATCAGGAAGGCGCCGGCCGCGACCAACGCCGCCGCCATCGCGGCGAGCAGCCCGACCGGGGCGTCCGAACCGGTCTTCGCCAGGTCGCCCCCGGTCGTACCGCCGGAGGCCGGGGTCGACGCGGAAGGAGCGGGGGAGGACGCGGACGAGGAGGGCGACGTGCTCGCCGAGGACGACGGGTCCGCGCTCGTGCTCGTGCTCGCCGAGGTCGACGGCGAGGCCGACGCACTGGCACTGGCCGAGGTCGAGGCCGAGGTGGAGGCCGACGGCGCCAGCATGCTGACGCGACGCCGCCCCGGTCAAGAGTCAGATGTCCATCTTTGCTATGGTCCGATCCGCTCCGGGCCGCCTGTCCTATGTGAAGATGCCGGAACCGCTACCCGTTGTACGCCGACTGCGCGCGCTCCAGACCCTCCGAGACCAGGCACTCCACCGCGTCCGCCGCCCGGTCCACGAACCAGTCCAGCTCCTTGCGCTCCGTGGACGAGAAGTCCTTCAGCACGAAGTCCGCGACCTGCATCCGGCCCGGCGGCCGCCCGATGCCGCACCGCACCCGGTGGTAGTCGGCACCCATCGACTTGGTCATCGACTTCAGACCGTTGTGCCCGTTGTCCCCGCCGCCCAGTTTCAGACGCAGCGTCGGATAGTCGATGTCCAGCTCGTCGTGCACCGCCACGATCCGCTCCAACGGCACCTGGAAGAAGTCCCGCAGAGCCGTCACCGGCCCACCCGAAAGATTCATGAACGACATCGGCTTGGCGAGCACCACCCGCCGGTTCGTCGGCCCCGGCGGACCCATCCGGCCCTCGACCACCTGCGCCCGCGCCCTGTGCGCCTTGAACTTCCCGCCGATCCGCTCCGCCAGCAGATCGACCACCATGAACCCGATGTTGTGTCGGTTCCCGGCGTACTCCGCACCCGGATTGCCCAGACCCACGATCAGCCAGGGCGCCGCGTCGTCCGACATCAAAAGCTCCTTACCGCCTAGAACGAAGACGACCGCCGTCCCGCTCCAGTGGAGCCGGACGGCGGTCGGTCAGCAACTGCTGAGAGCGGGGGGCGAGGCTCAGGCCTCGGTGCCCTCGGCCTCGGCCTCGGCGGCCGGCTCCTCGGCCTGCGGGGCGACGACCTGCAGGACGGCGGTCTCGCCGTCGACGGCCAGGCTGGTGCCCGCCGGCAGCTTCAGGTCGGAGGCGTGCACGGTCGCACCGGCCTCCAGGCCCGCGATCGAGACGGTGATCTCGGTCGGGATGTGGGTGGCCTCGGTCTCGACGGAGACCGTGGTCAGCAGGGTCTCCAGCAGGTTGCCACCGGCGGCCAGCTCGCCCTCGGTCACGACCGGAACCTCGACGGTGACCTTCTCGCCCTTCTTGACGATCAGGAAGTCGACGTGGTTGATGACCGGCTTCAGCGGGTGGCGCTGCACGGCCTTCGGGATGACCAGCTCGGTGCCGTCGCCCGCGATGTCCAGGGAGAGCAGGACGTTCGGGGTCTTCAGCGCCATCATCAGGCCGTGGGCCTCGACGTTGACGTGCTTCGGGGCCGTGCCGTGGCCGTAGATGACACCCGGGGTCAGGGCGTCGCGGCGGGCCTGGCGGGCAGAGCCCTTGCCGAAGGTGTCGCGCAGGGTGGCGGAAAGCTTGACCTCGGACATGCTCACTCCTCGTGGGGTGACGGAAAACGGAACTGGAGTCACCCGGCCGAAACGGCCTGCTACGAAGAGCGCGTCGATAACGGAGTGCCCGCACACGAAAGTGCGGCCTCCCTCGCCGAGCAACTTCATGAGTCTACCCGGCGGGAAGGCCGCACTTCAAAAGGATCTACGCGGCGACCGCTCCTGCTGCTACTGCTGCTCCTCGAACAGGCTCGTCACCGAACCGTCCTCGAAGACCTCACGCACCGCACGCGCGATCATCGGGGCGATCGACAGCACCGTGATCTTGTCGAGCTCCAGGTCCGACGGGTCCGGCAGCGTGTTCGTGAAGACGAACTCGCTCACCTTCGAGTTCTTCAGGCGGTCGGCCGCGGGGCCCGACAGGATGCCGTGCGTCGCCGTCACGATCACGTCCTCCGCACCGTGCGCGAACAGCGCCTCGGCCGCGGCGCAGATCGTGCCACCGGTGTCGATCATGTCGTCGACCAGGACGCAGACCCGCCCCTTGACCTCACCGACGACCTCGTGGACGGTCACCTGGTTGGCGACGTCCTTGTCGCGGCGCTTGTGCACGATCGCCAGCGGCGCGTCCAGCCGGTCGCACCAGCGGTCCGCCACCCGCACGCGGCCGGCGTCCGGGGACACGACCGTCAGCTTCGTGCGGTCCACCTTCGTGCCCACGTAGTCCGCGAGCACGTTCAGCGCCGAGAGGTGGTCCACCGGGCCGTCGAAGAAGCCCTGGATCTGGTCCGTGTGCAGGTCGACCGTCAGGATGCGGTCCGCACCCGAGGTCTTGAGCAGGTCCGCCACCAGACGCGCCGAGATCGGCTCGCGACCCTTGTGCTTCTTGTCCTGGCGGGCGTACCCGTAGGACGGGATGATCACGGTGATGGAACGCGCCGACGCGCGCTTCAGCGCGTCGATCATGATCAGCTGCTCCATGATCCACTTGTTGATCGGAGCCGTGTGGCTCTGGATCAGGAAGCAGTCCGCGCCACGCGCCGACTCCTGGAAGCGGACGTAGATCTCACCGTTCGCGAAGTCGAAAGCCTTGGTCGGCACGAGGCCGACTCCCAGCTGGTGCGCGACCTCCTCGGCCAGCTCGGGGTGGGCGCGGCCGGAGAAGAGCATCAGCTTCTTCTCGCCGGTCGTCTTGATCCCGGTCACAGCACTGTCTCCTCAGACGTGTTGAAGCTGCTCGCCCCCGTGTGCGTCCGTCCCGCACACGGTGAGCCAGCCGAATTGCGTGCGGCTACCACGGTACGCCGTTCGAGACGTACCTGTTTCCGGTCGGTTCACCTCAAGGGCGCCCGGAGTCCTCCGAGGCCGCCGACTGCGCAGCCGTGGCGGCGGCGCTTCCCGGACGCTTGCGGGCGACCCAGCCCTCGATATTCCGCTGCTGGCCACGGGCCACGGCCAGCGCACCGGGCGGTACGTCCTTCGTGATCACGGACCCGGCGGCCGTGTAGGCCCCGTCCCCGATGGTGACGGGTGCCACAAACATGTTGTCCGAACCCGTCTTGCAGTGCGAGCCGACCGTGGTGTGGTGCTTGTGCTCGCCGTCGTAGTTCACGAAGACGCTCGCCGCGCCGATGTTCGTGTACTCGCCGATCGTCGCGTCGCCCACGTACGACAGGTGCGGCACCTTGGTGCCCTCGCCGATCGTCGCGTTCTTCATCTCGACGTACGTGCCGGCCTTGGCCTTCGCCCCGAGCGTGGTGCCCGGACGCAGGTACGCGAACGGTCCCACGCTCGCGTGCGGGCCCACGACCGCGCTCTCGGCCACCGTGTTGTCCACGCGGGCGCCCGCGCCGACCCGGGTGTCCCGCAGGCGCGTGTTGGGGCCCACCTCGGCACCCTCGGCGATGTGCGTGGCCCCCAGGAGCTGCGTGCCGGGGTGCACGACCGCGTCCTGCCCGAAGGTCACCGTCACGTCCACGAAGGTGCCGGCCGGGTCGACGATCGTCACGCCCGCGAGCATCGCCTGCTCCAGCAGGCGCGCGTTCAGCAGGGCACGGGCCTCCGCGAGCTGCACGCGGTTGTTGATCCCCAGGATCTGGCGGTGGTCGCTGCCCACGGCCGCGCCGACTCGGTGCCCGGCCTCGCGCAGGATGCCGAGGACGTCGGTGAGGTACTCCTCGCCCTGGCTGTTGTCGGTGCGGACCTTGCCGAGCGCATCGGCCAGCAGAGCGCCGTCGAAGGCGAAGACGCCCGAGTTGATCTCGCGGATCGCGCGCTGGGAGTCGGTGGCGTCCTTGTGCTCGACGATCGCGGTCACCGCGCCGCCGGCGTCGCGGACGATGCGGCCGTAGCCGGTGGCGTCCGGCACCTCGGCGGTGAGTACGGTGACGGCGTTGCCGTCGGCGGCGTGCGTCCGCGCCAGCCGGTCCAGGGTCTCCCCGGTCAGCAGCGGGGTGTCGCCGCAGACGACGATCACGGTGCCGTCGACCGGCCCGCCGAGCTCTTCGAGGGCCATCCGGACGGCGTGGCCGGTGCCGTTCTGCTCGTACTGGATCGCGGTGCGGACGTCGGCGTCGATGCCGGCGAGGTGCGCGGTGACCTGTTCCCGGGCGTGCCCGACGACCACGACGAGGTGTTCGGGGTCCAGCTCGCGGGAGGCGGCGACGACGTGACCGACGAGCGAGCGCCCGCAGATCTCGTGCAGGACCTTCGGTGTGGCCGACTTCATGCGGGTGCCCTCACCCGCTGCGAGTACGACGACGGCTGCCGGGCGGTTGGCGCTCACGGGTGTGCCCTTCGGCTTCGGGAGTGGACCCGTGAAGGATACCGGGGCGTCAACGCCGTGAAACGAGGACGGGTCCCGACCTCTGCGGTCAGGACCCGAAGGCGTTGTGGCTCCCCTGCCAGGGCTCGAACCTGGAACAAATCATCCAAAGTGACCCGTGTTGCCAATTACACCACAGGGGATAGTCAATGTGAGTGAACCGGACATTTCGTCACTTGGTTCAATCCGCGGACCCCACTATGCCGCACCAGGCGCCCTCAATGCGACGGTACAACGCGCAACCTGCGGACACGCGGACGATCGGGCATCCCCGGTACTCCGCCCCGGTGTTCTTCCGGAGAGGGGGGGAGCGCGTCGTCGCCGGGGCGGCGCGGGATCCCGGTCACGCCCTCGATCGTCGTCCGGAATGCGGGACTCGGGTCTCATGATGCGGGTGGTTCGCTCGCGTCTGCGACCGCGTGCCGTCCGCCGGAATTCTGTCGGTGGTCTGTAGGGACGCCTGCGTACGCTGGACGGCATGACCAGTACGGGGGAAGTGGAAGGCCGTGCCGCGCCGCCTTTGTGGTGGGCGCGGCGCCGGGATGCCGTGATGGACGTGGCGTTGGCCGGCGTGTCCGCGGCGGAGTGCGCGTGGGAGGGGGTGTCCTTCGCCCACGACGCGGGGATCCCGGTGGCCGTCGGCGTGCTGTTCGGCGCCGTGGTGGGGTCCACGCTGGTGCTGCGGCGGCGCTGGCCGATCGCGGTGGTGCTGGTGGGGATCGCCGTGGCGCCGGCCGAGATGGGGTTCCTGCTCTCCTTGGCGGGCCTGTACTCGCTCGCCTCGTCGGAGGTGCCCCGGCGGGTCACGGCCGCGCTCGCCTCGATGTCGATGATCGCGACCTTCGTCGTGATGTACCTGAAGACGCGGGGGGACGTGGAGGTCGGTCCAGCGTTCGTGGTCGCGCTGTCCGGGTTCGTCGCGGTGACGCTGACCGTGCCGCCGGTGCTGCTCGGGCTCTACGTCGGGGCCCGGCGCCGGTTGATGGAGAGCCTGCAGGAGCGGGCCGACTCGCTGGAACGGGAGCTTTCCCTGCTGGCGGACCGGGCCGAGGAGCGGGCCGAGTGGGCGCGCACCGAGGAGCGGACCCGGATCGCGCGGGAGATGCACGACGTGGTCGCGCACCGGGTATCGCTGATGGTCGTGCATGCGGCCGCGCTGGAGGCGGTGGCGCTCAAGGATCCCGCGCGGGCGGCGAAGAACGCGGCGCTGGTGGGGGACATGGGGCGGCAGGCGCTGACGGAGCTGCGGGAGATGCTCGGCGTGCTGCGGGCGCCGCCGAAGGCGGCCGTGGCGGCCACCGCCGCGCCGGTGGGTCCGGTGGCGCCGGTGGCGCCGGTGGTGCCGGTGGCGCTCGTGGGCGGCGCGGACGAGGGGCCTTCGCTGGAGGAGATCGAGGCGTTGGTCGGCCAGTCGCGGGCGGCCGGGATGGCCGTCGAGATGGTCGTGCAGGGCGAGGGGGCGGCGTACGCGGCGGAGGTGGAGCAGACGGCGTACCGGGTGGTGCAGGAGGCGCTCACCAACTGCCACAAGCACGCTCCGGGGGCGCGGGTCGTCGTGCGGCTGGCGCACCGGCAGGGCGAGGTGGCGATGCAGGTGGAGAACGGGCCGTGCGAGGGGCAGGCCGACGCGGTGGGGCTGCCGAGCGGCGGGAACGGGCTGGTCGGCATGCGGGAACGGGTGCTCGGGCTGGGCGGCGTGTTCGTGTCCGGTCCGACGGACGCGGGTGGCTTCCGCGTCTCGGCAGTCCTCCCGCTCCGCTAGTGCCCTGTCCGGAAGGTGTACCGGTTCACGGTGTCCCATGTGGTGCAGCGCACGGTGGAGGGCCGCAGCGTGGGGTTACGGCGCCGTGGTGAGGCGTGTCGGCTGGAGGCCGGTCAGGAGCAGGGTCAGGGCCTCGTCGAGCGTGGAGCCGAGGTACCAGTCGCCGGTGTGGTCGATGCCGTAGACGCGGCCTTCGCGGTCCAGGGCGAGGTGGGAACCCCCGTCGGCCTCGACGCCGAGGGGGCAGAGCTGGGTGGACAGGGCCCGCCCCAGGTCGGCGAAGGTGCGTGCGAGGTGCAGCCCGGTGAGGGGGTCGATCCGTACCGGGGTCGGGGCGATCTGCCGGCCGGGTCCGCCGGCGGTGACGGTGAGGCCGCCGAACTCCGCCCAGGCCTCGACGGCTGCGGGGAAGACCGTGTGCCGGTGGCCGGCGGGGGTGGTGTGGTCGCGGAGGGCGTCGGCCCAGTACTCGGCCTGCTTGGCGTCCCAGCGGCCCGGCTCCCAGCCGGCGGTCCGCAGCGCGGAGTCCACCGCGGCCGGGAAGCGGGTGGTCGAGGAGCGGTCGTAGGAAGCGGAGGTGGTGGTCATGGCTACTCGGCTGGGGTGAGGTCGACGGGACGTACGCCGAAGTGGGCGAGGAGGGCGTCGCAGGAGCGGCAGGGGGGTGCGTAGCTGCCGTGGAGGGGGTCGCCGTCCTCGCGGATGCGCCGGGCGGTGATCTTCGCGTGCTTGAGGGAGCGGCGGGCTTCGCCGGGGGAGAGGGGCTTGCGGGAGGCGCGCCGGGAGCGGGCGGCCTCGACGGCGGACAGGTGGCGGGAGAGCAGTATCGCTTCGGGGCACCGTCCGGTGAAACGTTCGCGCTGGCCGCTGGTCAGGGTGTCCAGGAAATCCTGGACGAGGGGGTGGAGCGCGGGTGCCTGGTCGCCCTTGCCGGCGGTGCCGGTGAGGGTCTCGCCGCGCACGGACAGCGCGGCGGCGACGGTGGGCAGGATGCCGTCCCGGCGGAAGCGCAGGACGGGTGGGGTGGGCCGGCCGTCGCTGCTGCTCCAGCGCAGGCGGGGGTCGCCGGTGTGGCCGCCCGGTTCGGCGGGCGAGCCGGCCGCGTCGGCGGTGCCGTCGCCCGGTTCCGTACGTGTTGCCGTGTTCTGCATGGTCGCGCTTTCCCTCCCGTGGCGGCGGTGGTGACCGCTTTCGCGCACGCCCCCGTGCTGCGGGGACAGCCTGCCAAATGTCATCTGTCATACGGAAGCGGGGTCGAATTTTCGTATCAATTCGGATGTTCCTGACCGTCGGGCTGGTGTGCGGGTCGCGGGCGGGGGAGCCTCTTGCCCCAGCGCATAGGCTGTGGTGAACCAGCCAGATCCAGCAGGGGGCTACCGCCATGACGACAGGTCGGCTCGGGCAGCAGGCCGCGCCACCCAACGCCGCTTACTCGGGGCAGGTCGTGCATTTCCCGGACCCGGTCCGGGCAGCTCGGCATCCCCACGGAGTGCGGATGGACGGCGCCGGGCATCCGGACTTCTCCGCCTACGCGCGTGCGGCGGTGGAGATCGCCGAACCGCCCGAGGGTTTCGGCGTGGACGAGTTGAGGCTGACGGACTACGTGTCCGCGAACGCGGCGATGAAGGCCGCGGGGCACGCGTTGTGGGACACGGTCGGTCCGGTGGCGACCCCGCACGGCTGGACCTGGCACCACGTTGCGGGTTCGCGGCGCATGGAGCTGGTCCCGGTCGAGGTGAAGGCGCTGCTGCGGCATCACGCGGGTCTGGCGACGGCTCCGGTGGACCACGAGAAGCGCGGGACGCGGCCGTTGCAGGAGGTGCGTCCGGTGCACATGGGGCTCCCGAAGTCCGTGGTGTCGGTGTCCGAGAGCCAGGTGCAGGGTGTCGAGGAGGATCTCGGCTACCGGCTGCCGGAGGCCTACCGCTCGTTCCTGAAGGCGGCGGGCGGCTGCGCGCCGGTGGGCGCCGGCCTGGACGTGGACCTGGGCCTGTTGGTGGACCAGCCGTTCTTCACGGTGCGTGAGGAGGCGGCGGTCAACGACCTCGTCTACGTCAACAAGTGCCTGCGCGACCACCTGACGAAGGACTACCTGTGCGTGGGCTTCGCGCAAGGCGGGCTGCTCGCGCTGAAGGTGCGGGGCGAGGGCACCGGATCGGTGTGGTTCTCCCCGTACGACGACGCCCGCGACCGGGACGGATGGTCGGTCCAGGAGCGTGTGGAGCGGCTGTTGCTGCCGTGCGGCGTTGATTTCGACGCCTTTCTGGAGCGGTTGGCGGGCAACCCGCCGGAACTGGAGACGGTGGCCGGTCTGATGGTGGACGGCGGATTCGCACGTTCGGTTCCGGTGGCGCGTGCCGGTTCGGATGAAGGGTGACGGCGCGGTGGTGACGTTTGCGCAGGCGCAGGAGCGCGCCGAGGAGTGGATCAACGGAGACGTGCCCGCGTACCAGCACCGGGAGGTGCGGGTACGGGAGTTCGGGCTCGGGTTCGTGGTGTGGGCGGAGGACCGCGCGGCGGGTCCGGTGTCGGGGGGCGGCCGGCAGCGGCTGGTCATCGCCCGGGACAGCGGTGAGGTGACGTTGTGGCCGGGACTGCCGGTGGGCGAGGTGATCCGCCGGTACGAGGAGGAGTACGGGACCGTGGCGTCGGCCGCGGCTTCGGAGGCTTCGGTTCCGCCGCCGCGGATCGACTCGGAGCAGACGTCGTTCATGCTGAGTCCGCCGGAGTGGTTGCAGGAGGCGGCGGACCGGGCGGGGATCGCGCCCCGGCCGGCCGCGGCGTCGGTGCCGTCGTCCGGCTCCTCCGCGGCTCCGGCGGCGCCCGCCGCCACCGATGCGGGTGCGGGGGCGGGGCCGGGTGCTGGTCCGGTGTCCGACGCCGATGCGGCATCCGCGCCGGAAGAGTCCGGTTCGGCGGCGGCTCCGGGCGCCGCGGACGCGGTGCCGTTGCGGCGCGGGGGCGAGATCCCGTACGAGCCGACGGCCAGTGACGGCGTACCGGCGACGGCGGCGGCCGTGCCGACCGGGGCCACGCCGTGGGCGGGTACCGATGTGAACTCCGGCTCGGACGAGGCATCCGTGCCGCTGCCGGCGACCGTGTTCGCGCCACCGCTGTCCGGGTCGGACCTGGAAGACGCGCCGCGGTCGTCCGGGGCCTCCGAGGCGAAGACGACCCTGATGCCGGGCGGCAGCCAGCTGCCGAGGACCGCCGTCGTGCCCGCGCTGGGGTCTTCGCCGCAGGAGATCGCGGACGCGCCGACGGACAAGGCCCCGGTCTCGCGGCCGGACGCGGAAGGGGACTCGGCCGCGTCCCGGCCTGCTGCGTCTTCCGGGCCTTCCGGTCCGCCGGCGCCTCCTGGTCCGCCGGGGGTTCCGGGGTCGTTGGGGCGTGGGTTGGATCATGCGGCGACGATGTTGGCGGGTCCTGCGGTGACGGGTCAGCCGCCGGCGCCTCCGGGTCCGCCGGGGGTTCCGGGTGCGGGTGGGTCGCAGTCTTCCGGGCCTTCTGGTCCGCCGGCGCCTCCTGGTCCGCCGGGGGTTCCGGGGTCGTTGGGGCGTGGGTTGGATCATGCGGCGACGATGTTGGCGGGTCCTGCGGTGACGGGTCAGCCGCCGGCGCCTCCGGGCCCGCCCGGCGTCCCCGGTGCGGGTGCGTCGCAGCCTCCCGGCCCGCCGGGAGCGCCCGGCGTCCCCGGCGGGCCCGGTGCACCGGGTGCACCCGGTGACGGAGCCCACCACGCCGCGACGATGCTCGCGGGTCCCGGCGTACCGCAGCCCCCCGGTCCCCCCGGTCCGCCGCCCGGCGTGCCCGCGGGGCAGCCGCAGGCCCCGACGGGTGCGCCCACGGTCGGCCCCGGCTACCAGGCGGTCCTGCGCTACCGTGCGCCCGACGGTTCCGAGCAGCAGCTCATCCGCCGCTCGGCGCCCGGCACCCCGCACCCGGAGTGGCAGATCCTCTACGAGCTGCGCGCGATGAACGTGCCGCCGCAGCAGGTCCTGGAGCTGCACACCGAGCTGGAGTCCTGTGAGCTGCCCGGCGGGTACTGCGCCCGCATGATCCGGGAGACGTGGCCGCAGGTGCGGATCACCAGCGTGGCTCCGTACGGGCAGGACCACGCGGGCCGGCAGCAGGGCATGCGGCACCTGCTCACCCACCAGGGCGAACTGCACCAGGTCGCCGACGGTCCGGCGCGCCCCGCGCCGGTGCGTGCGCCGCTGCCGCAGGTTCCGCTGCAGCCGGCGATTCCCTTGGAGGCGATCGGGCAGGAGCTGGCGGCGGCGTTCGGTCCGCAGGGCGTGTTCCGTTTCGACCAGCGGGCGGTGTCCCGCCAGGGTGTGCCGGAGATCGTGGCGCAGACGCTGATGTGGGCGGGACTGCCGGTCGATTTCGGGCCGTTCTTCTGGGCGCAGGCGGTGCCGGGGCAGCCGGTGCCGACGCTGGCCGAGCTGGCGGCGCAGCGGCAGGTGCAGCCGGCGTCGGACGCGGGCTCGTACCTGGTCATCGGCAGTGATTTCGGCAAGGCGCTGTGCGTGCAGTACGGGACCGCGCACATCGTGGCGGTGCCGGTGGAGGGCGGTCCGGGCGGTGCTCCGGTGCCGCCGCAGTTCGTGAACTCCAGCCTGCCGCAGTTCGTGCGTTCGATGGCGATGCTGGGTCACATGTGGCGGTTGCGGCAGCATCTGACGCCGGAACAGGCGGGCCGCTGGACCGTCGATTTCCAGGCGAATCTGGCGGGGCTCGACAGCGCGGCGCTGGCGTCGCCGGAGAGCTGGTGGTCAGTGCTGCTGGAACAGATGTGGGACGGGTTGTTGTGACGTCCGCCGGATCGCGTGGTCGCGTGATCCGGTGAGTGGCCGGGTCGGGACCCTCGGAGGGGGCTCGGCCCGGCCATTCGGGCTTCAGGGGTCAAAATGGCGCATCCTTGACGGGAATCCCCGCGAGAGAGGCGCATCCAGGATGAGTGCACCCATGGCGACCGTGCGAGGTCGTGGCTACCGCATGGAAGAGGTCGACCGGTATCTCGCCCGGCTCTCCGGGAGCCGTGACGAGGCCTGGGAGCGGGTGGCGCGGCTGACGGTCCTGGCCAAGCAGATGGAGGCGGAGGCGGCGCGGCTGCGTGAGCTGGTGGCCGGGCTCGCCCCGCAGACGTACGACGAGCTGGGCGAACGCGCCCGACGGATCCTGCTGCTGGCGGAGGAGGAGGCCGAGGCCGTACGGGCGGAGGCGCGGGCGGACGCGTCCGCGACGCTGGAGGCGGCCGGGGCGCGTGCCGAGCGGGTGGCGGAACTGGCGCGGGGCGATGCGGAGGCGGTGCGCGGGCAGACCGAGGTCCGGGCGCGACAGGGGCTGTTGCGGGCGGAGCGGGAGGCGGACGACCTGCGGGCCGGGGCACGCCAGGACGCGGCCGCGTGGCGGGCGGACGCGGCGGCGGTGCTGGCGCAGGTGCGGCGGCGGGCGGAGGCGGCGCGGGTGGAGCGCGAGCGGGAGCAGGGGGAGCGCTGGGAGGCGGCGGACCGCGCATTGGTGGTGCGGGGGGCGGAACTGGAGTCGCGCCACGCGGAGTCGGAGCGGCATGCGGAGTCCGGGCTGGCGGAGGCGCGGCGGGCGCACGCGCAGGCGCAGGAGGCCGCGCGGCACGGTCAGGAGGACGCGGAGGCGCGGGCGGCGGAGCTGGTGGCACAGGCGCGGGTGGCGCAGGAACGGATCGCGCGGGAGACGGAGCGGGTGCTGCGGGAGCATGCGGAGGCGCAGGAGGAGATGCGGGCGCACATGGCGCATGTGCGGGCCAGTCTGTCGGCGCTGACGGGGCGGGCCCCGGCGGAGGGCTGAGACCGTCGCCGTCGCCGTCGCCGCGTCGCCGCGTTGCCGTGGTCGGGCCGCACCACGCCCCTAGCGGTCCGCGGCGGGCTGTGCCGGGACGGTGGGGCCCTCGTAGCGGTACGGGTCGCTGCGCAGGCCGCGGGCTGTGACCACCAGGGTGAAGGGTGGTTTCGCCGACGGCGGGAGGGTGGCCGTCAGGGCGCCGGTCAGAGGGTCGGGGCGTGCGTCCAGCGGGGTGTCGTCGAGGGTGAGGCGGGCTTCGGTGAAGCCGCCGCCCTCGACCGTGAGGCGGTCGCCGGAGACCGAGGCCGCGGTGATGACCGGGTTGGCCCGGGTGGCCAGCTTGTTGACGAGGTAGGCGCCGGCCGGTGCGCCCGTCAGGGCCCAGATTTCCTCGGGGAGGCGGGGGAGGCCCGCACCCACGTCGGCGAGGAAGAAGAGGACGACGTAGAGCATCGTGACCGCGCTGAAGGCGACGTACTGGAGGTCGACGAGGTCGGTGCGTCCGCTGTCGTTCGCGATGAGCTCCCGCAGCGGCCGGCGGCCCGACCGGGTCGGCGGGGCGGCCGGTTTGGCGAGGCTGCCGCGTTCCACGCGCAGGCCGACGACGGTCTTGGCGGCGATCATCGCCACGTACGGGCCGCCGAGCAGCGGCAGGTACACCGTGGCCAGTGTGGACAGCGGGCCGTCCGAGCCGCGGAACCAGCTCACGCCGCCGCCCGCGGTGAGGCCGTAGCCGAGGATGGCGAGCAGGAGCCAGACCAGGATCACCGTCCACGCCAGGGCGAGCGCGGTCGAGGTGGAGAGCCGGCCGTCGCGGCCGGTGACGAAGGCCGGGCTGGTGTGCAGCCGCAGGCCGATCGGGCCGGCCAGCGCGGCCAGTAACAGCAGTGCGTACAGTGCGGATGCCATGGTCTCCCCCGGATGACGGTGCTGCGTACGAGGGTCGCCCACTGCCCTGGCCATGACAAGGCGGTTCTCCGGCTACTCGTCGCGCAGTTCCGGCAGGACCGGGAACCGGCGGGGCGCCAGCAGGAGCAGGACGAGGAGCGCGGCCACGGCGGCGGCCGTCGCGCCGAGGAAGATGTGCTCCACGGCGGCGGCCACGGCTTCGCGCAGATGGTCGGCGGCGGCCCCGGGGAGCAGGCCCGGGTGTGCCAGGGCCTCGGCCACGTCGTCGAGGTGGCGCGGGAGCCCCGGTACGGGGGCGTCGGCCAGACGGGCGGCGACGGTGGCGTTGGCGACGGCGGCGAGCAGGGCGGCGCCCACGCTCTGGCCGACCTGACGGCAGAAGAGCACCGAGGCGGTGGTGGTGCCGCGTTCGGCCCAGCCGACGGTGGACTGGACGCCGACGATCAGCGGGAGCTGGAAGAGGCCGAGGGCGGCGCCGAGCAGCAGCATGATCAGCGCCGGCTGCCAGGGCCGGGCGGGGTGGGGGAGCAGGGTGAAGGAGCCGAGCACGGCCGCGGCCAGGGCGATGCCGACGGCCGCGGTGTCGCGGAAGCCGATGCGCCGGTAGACGTGCTGGCTCAGGGCGGCGGTGACGGGCCAGCTGAGGGTCATCACGGACATGACGAGTCCGGCGCCGACAGGTCCGAGGCCGAGTACGGACTGGGCGTAGGTCGGCATGAAGACCATCGGGGCGACCATCAGCAGGCCCAGGGCGCCCATGGCCAGGTTGACGGCGGCGAGGGTGCGCCGGCGCCACACCCAACCGGGCAGCACCGGTTCCTCGGCCCGCCGTTCCACCCGGACGACCACGACGGCCGCGACGGCGCTGGCGCCGAGCAGTCCCAGGGAGGGCGCCGACAGCCAGGGCCAGGCGACCCCGCCCTGGACGAGGGCGAAGAGGAGGAGTCCGCCGCAGCAGAAGACGCCGAGGGCGCCCGCCCAGTCGACGGGGCCGCGGCGGCCGGGTGAGCGGACGGGCTCGGTCAGGTGACGGGTGATCATCCACAGGGCGAGGGCGGCCAGCGGCAGGTTGATCAGGAAGATCCACCGCCAGTGGGCGGAGGAGGCGAGCAGGCCGCCGAGGGCGGGGCCGGCCACGGCCGAGGCGGCCCAGACGCCGGACATGCGGGCCTGGATCCTCGGGCGCTCCCTCAGCGGGTACAGGTCGGCGGCCAGGGTCTGGACGGTGCCCTGGAGGGCGCCGCCGCCGAGGCCCTGGACGATCCGGAAGGCGATGAGGGCGGCCATGTTCCAGGCGGACGCGCACAGCAGTGAGCCCAGGAGGAAGAGGCCGATGCCGAAGAGCAGCACGGGCTTGCGGCCGAAGGTGTCGGACAGTTTGCCGTAGACCGGCAGGGTGACGGTGACGGCGAGCAGGTAGCCGGAGAAGAGCCAGGAGAAGACGGAGAAGCCGCCGAGGTCGCCGACGATCTGGGGGACGGCGGTGGCGACGACGGTGCTGTCGAGGGCGACGAGGGCCATGCCGAGCATCAGCGAGGCGACCACGGGGGCCGGGGGACGTCCGGCCGGTCCGACGGTCCGTCCGTCGGGCGTGTCATGGGCCGAAACGGCCGCACCGGGCGAGGCGCCGGCACGCCCTGCGGGGAGGTCGCCCGGACCTCCGCCCGTGCTGTCCGCTGTCGGCACCGAGATTCCTTCCCCTTGCACGTAGATGCGGGGGACACCATCTCACCGCCGCCCTGCGGGCGATATCCCTCAGGCCGTGTAGTCCGAAGGGCGGACAACCCCTAGGGGTCCCTCCGCACTGTGGGCCAGGGGTCTTTCCTCCCGGCGGAGGAGGTGGGGGCGCCGGGCGTCTTCTTGACTGGAACGTACGAACCCGGGGGCGCGGGTGGGGTTAACCCCCGGGTGGATACGGCTACGGGCACCAGCGCGCCGAGGGTCCCGCCGCCGCAGACTTCATCACGGCGACGCAGGTACGCAGACGCACAGACACGCGAAGAAGGAGACAGACCGTGACAACGGCAATGACCGAAACCAGGCACGGGGGTACTGGAGGGCATGCTGCCGTCGCGGCCCGGGCGCGGAAGGTCGTCAAGGCCTACGGCTCCGGGGAGACGCGTGTCGTCGCCCTCGACGAGGTGGACGTGGACATCATGCGCGGCCAGTTCACCGCGATCATGGGTCCGTCGGGTTCCGGCAAGTCCACGCTGATGCACTGCCTCGCCGGTCTCGACACGGTCACCAGCGGGCAGATCCACCTGGACGACACCGAGATCACCGGGCTGAAGGACAAGAAGCTGACGCGGCTGCGCCGCGACCGGATCGGCTTCATCTTCCAGGCCTTCAATCTGCTGCCCACGCTCAACGCCCTGGAGAACATCACGCTCCCCATGGACATCGCGGGCCGCAAGCCCGAGGCGGAGTGGCTCAACCGGGTGGTGGAGACCGTGGGCCTCTCCGGCCGTCTGGGGCACCGGCCGACCGAGCTGTCCGGCGGCCAGCAGCAGCGCGTGGCGGTGGCCCGCGCCCTCGCTGCCCGCCCCGAGATCATCTTCGGTGACGAGCCGACCGGAAACCTGGACTCCCGCGCCGGCGCCGAGGTCCTCGGCTTCCTGCGCCGTTCGGTGGACGAGCTCGGTCAGACCATCGTGATGGTCACCCACGACCCCGTCGCCGCCTCCTACGCCGACCGCGTCATCTTCCTCGCCGACGGCCGGATCGTCGACGAGATGCACGCGCCCACCGCCGACCAGGTTTTGGACCGGATGAAGGACTTCGACGCGCGCGGGCGGACCTCATGAGCAACACGGTCCTGAAGACCTCGCGGCGCAACTTCGTCGCGCACAAGGGGCGGATGGCGCTCTCGGCCGTCGCGGTCCTGCTCTCCGTCGCCTTCGTCTGCGGCACGCTGGTATTCACCGACACCATGAACACCACCTTCGACAAGCTGTTCGCCGTCACCAGTTCCGACGTGACGGTCAGCCCCAAGGACGCCGAGGGCGGGGACGAGGCCCCCGACCGGGGCAAGCCCGAGATGCTGGCGGGCTCGGTGGTCGAGCAGGTCGGTAAGGCCGAGGGCGTCAAGAGCGCCGAGGGCGGCGTCGTCTCGACGGCCGTCACGGTGGTCAACGCCAAGAACGAGAACATGGGCTCGACCACCGGCGCGCCGACCATCGCGGGCAACTGGAGCGACAACGAGCTCAAGTCCATGAAGATCACCTCGGGTCGGGCGCCGCGCGGCCCCACCGAGATGATGGTCGACGCCGACACCGCGAAGAAGCACGGCCTGAAGCTCGGTGACGAGTTGCGCACCATCGCCGTCACCGGCGACACCCGCGCCACGATCACCGGCATCGCCACCTTCACCGTGACCAATCCGGGCGCGGCCATCGTCTACTTCGACACGGCCACCGCGCAGCGGGCGCTGCTCGGCTCGCCCGACTCCTTCACGCACGTCAACGTCACCGCCGAGGACGGGGTGAGCGACGAGCAGCTCAAGGCGAACGTGGCGAAGGCCGTCGGCGCGGACACCTACACCCTGCAGACCGCCAAGGAAGCCGCGGACGAGAACCGCAAGGACGTCGGCGCCTTCCTCGACGTCATGAAGTACGTCATGCTCGGCTTCGCCGGCATCGCCTTCCTCGTCGGCATCTTCCTGATCTTCAACACCTTCTCCATGCTGGTCGCCCAGCGCACCCGCGAGATCGGCCTGATGCGTGCCATCGGCGCCGACAGCGGGCAGGTCCTGCAGTCCGTGGTCGTCGAGGCCCTCCTGCTCGGCGTGGTCGGTTCGGTCCTCGGTGTGGCGGCGGGCGTGGGCCTGGCCGTCGGCCTCATGGCCCTCATGGGTCAGATGGGCATGCACCTGTCCACCGACGACCTGACCATCGCCTGGACCACTCCCGTCGCGGGCATCGTCCTCGGCGTGATCGTGACCGTCGTCTCCGCCTTCGTCCCGGCCCGCCGAGCCGGCAAGGTCTCCCCGATGGCGGCACTGCGCGAGTCCGGCACCCCGGGGGACAAGAAGGCCGGCCGGGTCCGGGCCGTCCTCGGCCTGGTCCTCACCGCCGTCGGCGGCGGCGCCCTCTACCTCGCCGCCGCCGCCGAGAAGGCCGCGGCCGGATCCCTCTGGCTGGGCCTGGGCGTCGTCCTCACCCTGATCGGCTTCATCGTGATCGGCCCGCTGCTCGCCGCGGGCGTGGTGCGGGTGCTCTCCGGTGTGGTCCTGCGGCCCTTCGGTTCCGTGGGCCGGCTCGCGGAGCGCAACGCCCTGCGCAACCCGCGCCGCACCGGCGCCACCGCCGCCGCGCTGATGATCGGCCTCGCGCTGGTCGCCTGCCTGTCGGTGGTCGGCTCCTCGATGGTGGCCTCCGCGACCGATGAGCTCGACAAGTCGGTCGGCGCGGACTACATCGTCGCCTCCGAGGCCCGCCAGCCCGTCCTGCCGCAGGCCGAGCAGGCGCTGCGCGCCACCGCCGGCCTCGACCACGTCACCGCCTACCGCCTGGTGGACGTCAAGCTCACCGCGCCCGACGGAACCACCGAGGAGACCGGCCTCGGCGCGACCGACCCGACGTACGCCAAGGACATCCGGCGCAAGATGACGGCCGGCGAGCACGCGGCGGCCTACGGCGCGGGCTCCATGTCGGTCGGCTCCCTCTACGCCACCGCGCACGGCATCGAGCTCGGTGACGAGATGACGGTCGCCTTCACCGGCGGCAGCACGGTCACGCTGAAGGTCGCGGCGATCACCAGCGACGAGGGCAACCTCGACAAGGGCATGAAGTACATCAGCACCGAGACCGCCCGGGCCAACCTGCCGGCGGACCGGATGCCGCTGCCCTTCATGCTGCTGGCCACCGCGAAGGACGGGCAGTCCGACGCGGCGGCGTACCAGTCGGTCAAGGAGGCCATGGGCGACTACCCGCAGTACGTCGTGCGCGACCAGGCCGACTACAAGCAGGCGCTGAAGGACCAGGTCGGCCAGCTGCTGAACATGGTCTACGGCCTGCTCGGCCTCGCCATCGTCGTCGCGGTCCTGGGCGTCGTGAACACCCTGGCCCTGTCGGTGGTCGAGCGGACCCGCGAGATCGGCCTGATGCGCGCCATCGGCCTTTCCCGCCGCCAGCTGCGCCGCATGATCCGCCTGGAGTCGGTGGTCATCGCCCTCTTCGGCGCTCTGCTCGGTCTCGGGCTGGGCATGGGCTGGGGGGCCACCGCGCAGCAGCTGCTGGCGCTGGAGGGCCTGAAGGTCCTGGAGATCCCGTGGTCGACGATCATCGGAGTGTTCGCCGCGTCCGCGTTCGTGGGCCTGTTCGCCGCGCTGGTCCCGGCCTTCCGGGCGGGACGGATGAACGTCCTGAACGCGATCGCGAGCGAGTAGCCGGCGCCGCGTTCGTACGGGGGTGGGCACAGGCCCGGGACTCACCGTCCCGGGCCTGTGCCCTTGCCGTGTCCGCCGGTGCGGCCGGCCGGTTCAACCGGCGGTGTCGCGCTGCATCAGGACGACTCCTCCGGCCTCGCCCACCAGCGTGTACCGCTCGCCGGGGTGGAGCTGGGAGGCGTAGTGGGTCGGGTCCTCGCCGGCCCACTTGCTGCCGTTGTCGATGGTGATCCAGTCCGGCACCACGCCCTTGCTGCCCCCGATCCACAGGACCCGGCAGCGGGAGGTCAGCCGGGTCAGCGGGGTGGTGTCCGCCTCCACGGTGGCCCCGTCGGGGATCCGGCTCAGGAGCGCTTCGATCGCGACGACGCGGTCGGGCTTCGCGTACGTGGACGCCTCCGTGAGCTTGGCGGTCGGCATGCCGGTCATGGCCAGCGCGAGGGAGGCGGCGAGCACCGCCGTGGGCAGCTGCAGGGCGTAGGAGCGCAGCCAGGGCCGTTCGCCGCGCCGGACGATGTCGATGGCGTCGACCAGGGCGAGGGCGACGACGGGCATCAGTACGGCGCTGTAGTGCCAGTCGGTGGACCAGTAGTGGTCGTCCCCGGACAGGAACCGCCAGCCGAGGGTGGGCGCGGCCACCAGCAGCAGCGGCGAGCGCAGGGCGAGCAGGCCGGAGGTGGGGATCAGCACCCATCCCAGCGTCGCCAGCTTGGTGCCGGTGCCGGCGAGGGGTCCCGCCCCGTCGATCTTGTGCCAGTAGCCGTAGCCGTCGGTCGCGAAGGACGGTATGACGACCGTGAACACCAGTACGGCCGCCAGGCAGGCGGCCGCGGCGATGCCGAGCGCGGTCAGGGCGGTCCGCCGGTCGGTGGTGCGGCTGCGCCAGGCCACCACGACCGCCAGCGCGGCCAGCGTGAAGCCGAGGTCTTCCTTGACGAGAAGCAGCGGCAGCCCCCACAGCAGGGCGGTCCGCCAGCGCCCGGCCAGGACCGCCTCCAGGGCGAAGGCCAGCAGCGGCACGGCGAAAGCGATCTCGTGGAAGTCGAACTCCACCGCCCGCTGGACGCCCCAGGACAGGCCGTACGCGACACCGACGGCGATGCCGCGGCCCCGGCCGAGGAGCCGTGCGGCCGCCCGGGTGACGGGGACGGCGGAGAGCGCGAACAGCGCGGCCTGTACGACCAGCAGGGTGACGGGCCCGGGGAAGACCCGGTAGACGGGGGCGACGAGCGCGATGATCGGGCTGAAGTGGTCCCCGAGGATGTTGGCCCCCGGCCCCTTCAGGTCGGCGACGGGCTCCTGGAGGTGGGCGTACGCGCGAATCGCCTGCTCGAAGATCCCCAGATCCCATGAGGGCCAGTCCATGCGCCGGAACCGGCCGACGGACAGGACGAGGTAGACGAGGAACAGCCCGGAGGCCACCAGCCAGGGTCCGCCCCGGCGGACCGGTTCCGCCCTCGAAGGGGCCTGGGCCGCCGGCGCCGGGCGGGCTATGGCATCGCTCGTCACGGACTCGTGCTCCTCGGCCGTTCGGCGTGAACTCCTGCGGGAAGGACGCGGCGAGCTCAGGCGGTGGGTACGTGGACATCGTAGAGCGGGAGCGACGCCTCCAGGATGACGAGGAGCCGCGCCCGCGCCGTGACCCGAATCCCTCGCGCGTCGGTGCGGGCGCCGTCGTAGGGTGGGAACCCCCGGCCCGTACGACGTGTCGGGTCCTTCGCGTTGCCCCCTCACCGGACGGAAAGCCGCCTCATGAGCCTGCACGGACTGCTCGACGCCGTCACCCGGGACGCCGCACTCACCGAGGCGGTCACCGCGGCCGGTGACGGCAACCGCATGCACGTGGACCTCGTCGGACCGGCCGCCGCACGCCCCTTCGCGATCGCCGCGCTGGCCCGGCAGACCGGGCGGACCGTCCTGGCGGTCACCGCCACCGGGCGCGAGGCCGAGGACCTGGCCGCCGCGCTGCGCTCCCTGCTGCCGCCCGACGAGGTGGCCGACTACCCGTCCTGGGAGACGCTGCCGCACGAGCGGCTCAGCCCGCGCAGCGACACCATGGGGCGCCGGCTGGCCGTACTGCGCCGCCTGGTGCACCCCAGCAAGGACGACCCGGCCGCGGGTCCCGTGAGCGTGATCGTGGCGCCCATCCGTTCCGTGCTCCAGCCTCAGGTCAAGGGCCTGGCCGAGCTGGTCCCGGTGAGCCTGCGCCAGGGCGCGACCGCCGATCTCGGAGAGGTCACCGAGGCCCTGTCGGCGGCCGCGTACGCACGCGTCGAGCTGGTGGAGAAGCGCGGTGAGTTCGCCGTGCGCGGAGGCATCCTCGATGTCTTCCCGCCCACCGAGGAACACCCGCTGCGCGTGGAGTTCTGGGGTGACGAGGTCGAGGAGATCCGCTACTTCAAGGTCGCCGACCAGCGGTCCCTGGAGATCGCCGAGCA
Source organism: Streptomyces sp. PCS3-D2 (assembly GCF_000612545.2). Lineage (GTDB taxonomy): Bacteria > Actinomycetota > Actinomycetes > Streptomycetales > Streptomycetaceae > Streptomyces. The sequence goes on from NZ_CP097800.1 coordinate 4,563,920, forward strand.
CGGCCTGTGGGCGCCGCCCTGCCGCGAGCTGCTGCTGACGGACGCGGTGCGGGAGAGGGCCCTGGCCCTCGCCGAGGCGCACCCGGAGCTCGGCGAGCTGCTGGGCCGGATCGCCGAGGGGATCGCGGTGGAGGGCATGGAGTCCCTCGCCCCGGTCCTCGTCGACGAGATGGAGCTGCTGATCGACGTGCTGCCCGCCGGGGCGATGGCCGTCGTCTGCGACCCGGAGCGGGTACGCACCCGCGCCGCGGACCTCGTCGCGACCAGCCAGGAGTTCCTGATGGCGTCCTGGGCGGCCACCGCGGGCGGCGGCGAGGCCCCCATCGACGTCGGCGCCGCCTCGCTGCGCGGTATCGCCGACGTCCGCGACCAGGCCCGCGAGCTCGGCATGATGTGGTGGTCGATCTCCCCGTTCGCCGCCGACGGGGACGCCTCCGGCGGCGACACGCTCACGCTCGGCATGCACGCCCCGGAGGCCTACCGCGGCGACACCGCCCGCGCGCTGGCCGACACCAAGGGCTGGATCGCCGACGGCTGGCACACCGTCTACCTCACCGAGGGCCACGGCCCGGCCGCCCGCACCGTCGAGGTGCTCGCCGGCGAGGGCATCGCCGCCCGGCTGGAGCCGGATCTGGGAGCCCTGGAGCCGAGCCTGGTCCACGTGGCCTGCGGCTCGGTCGACAACGGCTTCGTCGACCCGGTCCTGCGCCTGGCCGTGCTCACCGAGACCGACCTGACCGGGCAGCGGACCGCGACGAAGGACCTCGGCCGGATGCCGACCCGCCGCCGCAAGACGATCGACCCGCTGACCCTGGAGGCCGGCGACTACATCGTCCACGAGCAACACGGCGTCGGCCGCTACGTGGAGATGGTTCAGCGCACGGTGCAGGGCGCCACCCGCGAGTACCTGCTGGTGGAGTACGCGCCGGCCAAGCGCGGGCAGCCCGGCGACCGCCTCTACATCCCCACCGACCAGCTGGAGCAGGTCACCAAGTACGTCGGCGGAGAGGCCCCGACACTGCACCGGCTCGGCGGCGCCGACTGGACCAAGACCAAGGCGCGCGCGAAGAAGGCGGTCAAGGAGATCGCCGGCGACCTCATCAAGCTCTACAGCGCCCGCATGGCGGCGCCCGGGCACACCTTCGGACCCGACACCCCCTGGCAGCGCGAGCTGGAGGACGCCTTCCCGTACGCGGAGACGCCCGACCAGCTCACCACCATCGCCGAGGTCAAGGAGGACATGGAGAAGTCGGTTCCGATGGACCGGCTGATCTGCGGCGACGTCGGCTACGGCAAGACCGAGATCGCGGTCCGGGCCGCCTTCAAGGCCGTCCAGGACGGCAAGCAGGTCGCCGTCCTGGTGCCGACCACGCTCCTCGTGCAGCAGCACTTCGGCACCTTCTCCGAGCGCTACAGCCAGTTCCCGGTCAACGTGAAGGCGCTGTCCCGCTTCCAGAGCGAGACCGAGTCGAAGGCCACCCTGGAGGGGCTCAAAGAGGGCTCCGTGGACGTGGTCATCGGCACCCACCGGCTGTTCTCTCAGGAGACGCGGTTCAAGGACCTGGGCCTGGTCATCGTCGACGAGGAGCAGCGCTTCGGCGTCGAGCACAAGGAGCAGCTGAAGAAGCTCCGTGCCAACGTCGACGTGCTGACGATGTCGGCGACGCCGATCCCGCGCACCCTGGAGATGGCGGTGACCGGCATCCGCGAGATGTCGACGATCACCACCCCGCCGGAGGAGCGCCATCCGGTGCTCACCTTCGTCGGCCCGTACGAGGAGAAGCAGATCGGCGCGGCCATCCGCCGTGAACTCCTGCGCGAGGGCCAGTGCTTCTACATCCACAACCGGGTCGAGTCCATCGACCGGGCGGCGGCCAAGCTGCGCGAGATCGTGCCCGAGGCGCGGATCGCGACGGCGCACGGCCAGATGTCGGAGCAGGCGCTGGAGCAGGTCGTCGTCGACTTCTGGGAGAAGAAGTTCGACGTCCTCGTCTCCACCACCATCGTCGAGTCCGGCATCGACATCTCCAACGCCAACACCCTCATCGTCGAGCGCGGCGACAACTTCGGCCTCTCGCAGCTGCACCAGCTGCGCGGCCGGGTCGGCCGCGGCCGCGAGCGCGGGTACGCGTACTTCCTGTACCCGCCGGAGAAGCCGCTGACGGAGACCGCGCACGAGCGGCTCGCGACGATCGCCCAGCACACCGAGATGGGCGCCGGCATGTACGTGGCGATGAAGGACCTGGAGATCCGCGGCGCGGGCAACCTGCTCGGCGGCGAGCAGTCCGGTCACATCGCGGGCGTCGGCTTCGACCTCTACATCCGCATGGTGGGCGAGGCGGTGGCCGACTACCGGGCCGCCGTCGAGGGCGCGGCGGAGGAGGAGCCGCCGCTGGAGGTCAAGATCGAGCTGCCGGTCGACGCGCACGTCCCGCACGACTACGCGCCGGGCGAGCGGCTGCGTCTCCAGGCCTACCGGTCCATCGCCTCGGCCGCCTCCGAGGCCGACATCAAGGCCGTGCGCGAGGAACTCACCGACCGCTACGGCAAGCTCCCGGAGCCGGTGGAGAACCTCCTGTTGGTGGCCGGGCTGCGGATGCTGGCCCGGGCCTGCGGGGTCGGCGACATCACTCTCCAGGGCAACAACATCCGCTTCGGCCCGGTCGAGTTGCGCGAGTCGCAGGAGCTGCGCCTGGGGCGCCTGTACCCGGGATCGGTACTCAAGCCCGCCACCTCGCAGGTGCTGGTTCCCCGCCCCAAGACGGGCAGGATCGGCGGCAAGCCGGTGGTCGGCCGGGAACTGCTCGCCTGGACCGGCGAGTTCCTCACCACCATCCTCGGCTCGTAGGGGCCGGCTGCCGCGGCGGGGGAGCGGGGGCTCCCCCGCCCGCGGCCACCGCCGCGGCGGGGCCGTGCTGCGACCCTGCAACGGTTGCGCGCATCCCCTCACTGATGGCCGGGAACGCTGTATACCCTCAGACCCGAAACCTCTTCCGCACGGCCCGTCAGGAGCAGCGATGCACGGCCCCGGCCTTCCGCCGCAGCCCGCCCCACAGCCCACCCCGGGCGGCGTGGTGACACTGCGCGTGGTGTTCATGCTGCTGCCCGTCCTGAGCTGCGGCTTCCTGGCGTGGGGCTCGATGCTGCGGCTCGCGCTGGTCACCCGCAAGTCCCGGGACTGGGCGCTGCTGGTGCTCAGCGGCGTGCTGGCCGTCGCCTGGATGACGCTGATCGAGATCGACCCCACCCCCGACGTCAACGGCTGGCAGGGCAACCTCGGCGCCGGTGGCTCGATCCTGACGGGCTTCGCGACCTGCGTGTACTTCCTCGTCGCCGACATCAAGCACCACGAGGCCCTGCGCTCCGCGGCGCCCGCGCCCTGGTACCCGGGGCAGCCCGCGCCCTTCAACCAGCCGCAGCAGACCTCGCCCTCCTACGGCTACCCGCACGCCCAGGCCCCCACCGTGATCTCGGGCCGGACCCCGGCCGTCCCGCAGGTGCCGCCGCAGCCGACCCCGCCCCCGCGCATCGGGCAGGTCCGCGCCGAACTCGACGAGCTCAGTGAGCTGCTGCGCAAGCAGACCCCGCCGCCGGGCAGCCCGCGCCAGGACCCGAACCAGACCGCCTTCGGGGACCCGCAGCAGTGACCGACCGCCTCATCGGAGACCGCTACCAGCTGGCGAGCGTCCTTGGACAGGGCGGCATGGGCCAGGTGTGGACGGCCTACGACCGGCGCCTGGACCGGCGGGTCGCCGTCAAGCTGCTGCGCCCCGACAAGGTCGCCGGCCCGGGCACGGTCGCCGAGGAGCTGCGCCGCCGCTTCGTGCGCGAGTGCCGGGTCACGGCTCAGGTGGACCACCCGGGCCTGGTCACCGTCCACGACGCGGGCAGTGACGGCGACGAGCTGTTCCTCGTCATGGGCTACGTCGAGGGCTCCGACCTCGCCGACCACCTCGCCGCCCACAGCCCGTACCCGTGGCAGTGGGCGGTCGCGGTCGTCGCACAGCTGTGCTCGGTCCTGTCGGCCGTGCACGCCGTGCCGATCGTCCACCGCGACCTGAAGCCGCGCAACGTGATGGTCCGCCCGGACGGCACCGTCCTGGTCCTCGACCTCGGCGTGGCCTCCGTCATGGACACCGACACCACCCGCCTCACCAGTACCGGCACCCCCATCGGCAGTCCCGCGTACATGGCACCCGAGCAGGCGATGAGCGGTGCGGTGGGCCCTTACACCGACCTGTACGCGCTCGGCGTCCTCCTCTACGAACTCCTCAGCGGAAACGTCCCCTTCGCCGGGTCCACCGCCCTGGGCGTGCTGCACCGACACCTGTACGAGGCCCCGGTGCCGGTCCGCCCGCAGCGCCCGGAGGTCCCGCAGGAGCTGGAGGCGCTCCTGATGCGTCTGCTCGCCAAGGACCCGCAGGACCGGCCGTCCTCGGCGCAGGAGGTCTACGAGGCACTCGCGCCGCTGCTCCCGATACGCGACGGCCGCGGCGCGGCCGGCCCGCTCGACCCGACCCGGCCGTTCGTACGGCCGCAGGCACCCTGGCCGGACCGGGCCGCGGTGGTCCCGCCGCGGCCGACCGCCCCGCCGGTGTCCCCGCCGGTGTCCCCGCCGACGGGAACGCCCGTGCCGTCCGCGTCCGTGTACGCCCCGACGCCGACGCCGACGAGCACTCCCGCGCCGGTACCGGTTCCGCGGAAGCCCGACATCCCGGGCGCGGTGGACCAGGCCCGCACGCTCCTGGACCAGGGACTGCTCACACAGGCCGTCGACATCCTCGGCGGCATCCTCCCGGCGGCCGCCGCCGAGCACGGCGAGCACTCACCGGTCGTCCGCTCCCTGCGCAAGCAGTACGCGGCCACCCTGATGGACGACGGGCAATACCGCCGCGCCCTGCCCGAACTGCGGCGTCTCGCAGAGGAGTTCCCGGCCGGCGACCTCCAGTCGCTGCGGTTCCGCTACGACGCGGCCCAGTGCCTGGAGCAGCTCGGGGAGCCGGCCGCCGCCCTGGCGGAGTACCGCGCGCTGCTCCCGTACTTCGAGAACCGCTACGCCAACCCGGACCAGACCCTGCCGCTGGAGATCCGCCGCCGGATCGCGCACCTGCTGCTCTCCCTCGGCGACCGCCCGGCGGCCCACGACACCCTGGCCCGGCTGCTGTTCGACGCGGAACGCCTGCACGGACCGGCCCACCCCTTCCCGTCGGAGATACGCCGCACCCTCCAGTGGCTCAGCCAGGTCCGCTGACGTCCGGTCCGCCGGCAGGATCGGTCACGCCGGCATGACCGGTCAGGCCGCCCGACGGACGCGCCGGGTCCGCAGGGCGGTGGCGGCCAGCAACGCCAGTGCCGCCGCCGCGACCGACAGGCCGGGGAGCAAACCGGGAGGCCGGAAGGAGCAGGCGACCTGTGCGGTGCCGGGGGTGAGGGGGACGGCGACCAGGCCCAGGTGTGCCGAAGCGGGCCGGTCGTTGCAGGTCCAGCCGGCGATCGCGGGGACGGAGAGGACCGCAGTGCCCGTGCTGCCCGCGGGCAGATCGGCCCGGATGCCGAAGGAGCCGACCCGCACCGAGGTCGCGGCCGTGGCGCGCAGGGCGGCCACCGCCGCGTCGAGGCGGATGCGGTCCAGGCAGGACAGGGCCCACCCCGGCGGAGGGGCGGCGTCGAAGACGAGCGCCGAGGAGGCGCCACGGGAGACGCCCATCGGCTGCAGGGCCGCGCGGTTGCGGGGGGCGTCGCCCCGCAGGCGGAAGGCCGGGCCGTCGGCGAGGCGGGCCGTCGCGTTGTACTCCGGCGCCCACAGGTAGGCCTCGGTACCCGCACGGCACACCCCGGGTGCGAGCGGGTCCTCGTACACGCGGGCGCCGAGCAGCAGTTCCTGGTTGGCGAAGGGCGAGTCGCCGTAGGCGAGGGGTGCGCCGGGCGGGCGGGTCGTCACCAGCGGGGGCACCTCGGCGCGCAGCACCGAGCCGTCCGGCCGCAGGCGGGCGCCGACCGCGAAGACGGCGTCGGTGACGGGGTTGTCGATGCTTTGGACGTTGCGGCCGCGCGAGGTCCAGCCGGCGCCGAGCGCCGCCATCGTCCGGGTGAACACGGCGGGGGTGTGGCTGCTGTAGTAGGAGCCGCCCTCCCCGCCGAGCAGCAGCGGGTCGTTGCCCGACAGGGCGGGCCGGCTCGGGTCGGTGCGGTACGCGGGCCAGCCCTCGGCGGCCGCGAGGGCCCGGGCGCGCGCGGTGTGGCCCTGCCCCCAGGACGGGTAGTCGTCGAGGGCGGCCAGTTTGCCCCGGTGGCCGAAGGCGGTGGTCGCCGCCGCCTGCGCGAGCAGCACCAGGGCCAGCAGCGCGGCCGCCGGGAGCGCCAGGCGGCGGTGGCCCAGCGCCCACCAGGCGGCGCCGGCAGCTGCCAGACCGGCGGTGAACAGCGCGTACCCCCAGGGCGTGGTCAGCGTGCTGTGGCCGGCCCACAGCGCGGCGGCCGCCAGCAGGCCCGTGCCCGCGGTCAGCGCGGGCGCCTGCGGCAGGCCGCCCTCCAGTGCGGTCCATGCGGCGATGACGGCGATCCCGGCCAGGACGAAGGTCTGCCGGTACGGGCTGCCGTTCGGGGTGGCGAACAGGTGCCAGGCCAGGTGGGTCGGCGCCCACTGGAGGGAGAGCGCCACGGCCGCCGTCAACCCCGTCCACCACAGCCGGCCGCGCAGTGGGACCGAACGGTGGAAGGGCAGCGCGGCGACCAACAGCAGGGTGCCGCCGGCGACGAACACGGCGGGGGAGGAGAAGGAGTACGTACCCGGCAGCAGCCGTGCGAAGAGGTCCGCCCAGGGCACCGGCCGGAACTCCCGGGCCCATCCCGGGTGGGCCCGGCCCGAGCTGAGGAACAACGGCAGCAGCACCGGCGCCGTCAGCCCGATGCCCAGCAGGGTCAGCGCGGCCGCCCGGGCGATCACCGCGATCCGGGTCCGCAAGCCCTCCCGGGTCAGCACCACCCGTACCAGCAGGACCAGCGCGGCGCCGAGGGTGGCCATGTAGGCGGTGTAGAAGTTCGCCGTCCAGCACACGGCGACGACCAGCGGGGTGAGCAGCACCCGCCGCCCGCGCAGGGCCCATTCACCGGTCAGGCACAGCAGGGGGAAGGCGATCAGCCCGTCCAGCCACATCGGGTTGTAGGAGGCTTCGATCACCGACCAACCGCACAGTGCGTACGAGGCCCCGAGCAGTCCGGCCGCCCACCACGGCCCCCGGTGGAGGGTGCGCAGCAGCCAGGCCATGGCCGCCGCCGCGGTCACCGTCTTGAGCACGGTGACGACGTACACGGCCAGGTCGATGTCGGCGCGCGGGAAGAGGGCGACGAGGACGGAGAGCGGGCTGGCCAGGTAGGTGCCGAGGTCGGGCAGGAAGCTCGTGCCGTATCCGGACTGCCAGTTGAACAGCAGCCCGCCCTGCGCACGGCCGTGCAGGAGGTCCCACAGGTGCGCGTGGAAGGGTACGAACTGATTGCCGAGGTCGTTGACGCTGCGGTGGCGCGATCCGTAGGGGAAGACCCGGGCGGCGGCGTCCCCGGCGCACACGGCCACCGCCGTGAGCAGGGCGGCGAGCGCCGAGCCGGACAGACTGCGGCGGCGCGGCGAGCGGTGCGGTGTCCACATGGTGGGCCGACCCTGGCAGCACCGGAGGACGCGGGGATGGCCACCAAGTGGCTGCGACACGAACAGACACGTACCCCGGACACCCCGCGAATCGTTGGTTGAACGGGTGGCCCGGGCCACCCTTACTGCATACCATCGATCACCGCACGGCCCTTGTGCATGGACGCACAATCTCCCGGCCCTGGAGGCTCCTTTGCACCGTCGCACTGCGCTCTCCGTCTCCGCCGCCCTGCTCGCGGCGGCGCCCCTGCTGTCCGCCTGCTCGGGCGAGACCCGGCCCGGCACCGCGGCCGTCGTCGGCGGTGAACGGATCACCACCTCCGCGCTCCAGGCTCAGGTGGGCGACGTGCGCGCCGCCCAGAACCGGTCCGAGCAGGCCGCCACACTGATCGCCAACACCCCGCAGCTGGAGCGGATCAAGCTCGGCAAGATGATCCAGCTGCGGGTGCTGGAGCGGGCGGCGAAGGATGCGGGCATCTCGGTCACGACCAAGGAGGTCGAGGACGCCCGCACGGCCCAGGAGGGCGACAGGGGCGCGGCGGCGCTGGAACAGCTGGCCCTGCAGGCCCGTGTCCCGCTGGCGCCCGGGCAGATCGACGAGGACCTGCGCTTCCGGCTGCTGCTCGACAAGCTGAGCGAGCGCTTCGGCGAGGAGAGGATCATCGAGCCGCTCACCCGGGCCGCGGAGGCCCTCCACATCGAGGTGAACCCACGCTACGGGGCCTGGGACGCCAAGCAGGTCGGCCTCGGCCCGGCGGACACGGCGTGGATCACCCAGCGGACCCGGCCCGAGCAGGAACCCGCCGGAGCCTGACCCCTCCCGGCGGAGGTAGGTTCGGAGGGTGACCGACCACTCCCAGCCCACCGCCGCCGAGCCCACCGGCCGTATCGTCCTGCTGACCACCAGCCACCGGGTCGCCCCCGGGGTGCTGTCCTGGCCGGCGTGGCAGACCCTGCACGCCGCCGACCGGGTGCTGTGCGCCGACCCCGGCCACCCGCAGCTGCCCTACCTGCGGGAGGCGGGCGTCGAGGTCGAGCACGCGGCCGCGGATGCGCACGAGCTGGTGGCGGCCTGCGCGGGCGGTCGTACGGTGGTGGTGCTCCCGAGCGGCGAGGGCGACCAGCGGCTCACCGACGGCCTGGCCCGGCTGGCCGGCTCCGGCCGGGTCTCCATGCCCGACCTGGAACTGCTGCCCGGCTCCTACGACCTGCCGGGCGCGCGCCTGCTCGACCTGGTCCAGGTGATGGACCGGGTCCGTCGGGAATGCCCGTGGACCTCCCGACAGACGCACCGGGGCCTGGCCAAGTACGCGATCGAGGAGGCGTACGAACTCGTCGAGGCGATCGAGGACGGGGACCGGGAGGAGCTGCGCGAGGAGCTCGGCGACGTCCTGCTCCAGGTGGTCTTCCACGCCCGGATCGCCGAGGAGGGTGTTCCGGCGGGTGAGGCCGGCGATGACGGCGAGGCCGGCGGGGAGGGCCTGGGGGCCTTCTCCATCGACGACGTGGCCGGCTCCCTGGTGCAGAAGCTGATCCACCGCCATCCGCACGTCTTCGGCGACGCGGAGGCCGAGACCCCGGAGGACGTCCACGCGCACTGGCAGCGCACCAAGGCGGTGGAGAAGCAGCGGGAGTCGGTCACCGACGGGATCCCGGTGGGCCAGCCGGGTCTGGCGCTCGCGGCCAAACTCGCGGGCAGGGCCCGTACCGGCGGCGTGGCGGTGGAGCTGCCCCGCGGCGAGGGCATCGGCTACGAACTGCTGCAACTGGCCGCGCGCGCCGAGGCGGAGGGCGTCGACCCCGAGACCGCGCTGCGGGCGGCGGCCCGCGTCTACCGGGACGCGATCCGAGCTGCCGAGGGCCTCGGAGTCCCCGCGCGGTAGCCGCCGGGCCCCTCAGTTCTCCTTCGGGGCGCGGGCCGACGGGTCGTGCCAGTGCGGTGCCGGGCGGTCGAGGAACCATTCGCCGAAGCCCAGCGGGCGGCCCCGGGGCCCGCTGCCGGTGGCCGCGGCCGGTACGCCGTCGTGGAAGACGCGGGCGGGGCGGGCACCGAGCTCCGCCAGGACCCGCGCGGTCTGGTCGACGAACCGCGGCGGCCCGCTGAGGTAGACGTCCTGGTCGGGCCACAGGCCCCGGTTGCTCAGCGCCGTCGCGAGCCGGCCGGTGGCCTCGTTGCGGTGCCGGCCGGGCGCGGGCGTGATGTAGGTGACGTCGAGCCAGCCGCACGAGCTGCCGTACCGGTCGATGAGCGGCCGGTCGTAGAGGTGTGCGCCGTCCCGGGCCACCACGAAGAGCCGCACGTCCTGATGGGGAGGCCGGTCCGCGAGCTCCTCCAGCATGGCCCGGATCGGCGCCCAGCCGGTGCCGGCGGCGATCAGGCTGACCGGGCGGTCCGCGCGGCGGAAGGTCAGCCGGCCGCCGGCGGCGCCGAGCTTCAGGACGTCGCCGGGCCGTGTCTCGCGGACCAGGGCGGTGCTGAGCCGCCCGCGGTCGATCCGGCTGACGTGCAGGTCCACGGTGCCGTCCGGGCGGGGGGCGTTGCCGATGGAGTAGGTGCGCCAGGTCCGGGGCACCCGCTCGCTGCTCACGCTCGTGTACTGGCCGGGCAGGTAGGGGAAGGGAGCGTGCGGCCTGAGGGTCAGCACGCCGATGTCCTGACCGTACCGGAGGTGGCGCACGACCTCGGCGTCCCACCACGGCGGGTCCTCGCTCGCGTCGGCCCCGGCGAGCATGGCGTCGGCGATCAGTTGGTAGGCCTCGGTCCAGGCCTTCTCCGCCTGCGGGGTCCAGGCGTCGCCGGAGGTCTCGGCGAGTGCGGCGAGCAGGCTGGAGCCCACGACCGCGTAGTGCTCGGGGCGGACCAGGAACTTGCGGTGGTCGCGTCCCAGGTCGTGCAGGTAGGGGCCGAGGGCCTCGTCGTCCAGACGGGAGACGACGTGGGTGAGTGCGGCGAAGAGCCGGTCCCGCTGGCGTTCCATGTCGTCGGAGGAGAGCGGGAAGAGCTCGCGGACTCCGGGGTTGTGCCAGAAGAGGTGTGAGTAGAAGAACTTGACCGCGTGCTCGGCCCGTCTCTCCACCACCGCGAAACTGCTTTTCAAGATCCTCACATCCACACAACCGAAAGTAGGAGTGCCGGACCGGGCGAGGTCAAGTGTGGTCCGATCTGCGGACAGCCGCGACGAAGGAGTCATATGGGATGGCGGGTCGCGGCCCGCGCCGGACCGCCGCTGCGCGGCGGCTACTGTCGAGGACATGCACGATCAGTCGTCCACTCCCTCCGTCGGCGCGGCGCCCGAACTCTTCACGTGGGAGTTCGCGACCGACCCCTATCCGGCCTACGCGTGGCTGCGCGAGAACGCGCCGGTGCACCGCACCAAGCTCCCCAGCGGGGTCGAGGCCTGGCTGGTCACCCGGTACGCCGACGCCCGGCAGGCCCTCGCCGACCAGCGGCTCAGCAAGAATCCGGCGCACCACGCCGAGCCCGCGCACGCCAAGGGCAAGACCGGGATCCCGGGGGAGCGCAAGGCGGAGCTGATGACGCATCTGCTGAACATCGACCCGCCGGACCACACCCGGCTGCGGCGCCTGGTGTCCAAGGCGTTCACCCCGCGCAGGGTCGCCGAGTTCACCCCGCGGGTCCAGGCGCTCACCGACCAGCTGATCGACCGGTTCGCGGGGCGGGGAGAGGCGGACCTCATCCACGAGTTCGCCTTCCCCCTCCCCATCTACGCCATCTGCGAGATGCTCGGGGTACCGCGCGAGGACCAGGACGACTTCCGCGACTGGGCCGGGATGATGATCCGCCACGGGGGCGGGCCGCGCGGCGGCGTGGCCCGGTCGGTGAAGCAGATGCGGACCTATCTCGGCGAGCTCATCCATCGCAAAAGGGATGATCTGGGCGATGACCTGATCTCCGACCTGATCCGGGCGAGCGATCACGGCGACCACCTCACGGAGGGCGAGGCCACGGCGATGGCCTTCATCCTGCTCTTCGCCGGCTTCGAGACGACCGTGAACCTCATCGGCAACGGCATCCACTCCCTCTTCATGAACCCCGTCCAGCGCGAGCGCCTGCAGGCCTCCCTGGCCGCCGGCGAGCGCGGGCTGCTGGCCACGGGGGTCGAGGAACTCCTGCGCTATGACGGCCCCGTGGAGCTGGCGACGTGGCGGTTCGCCACGCAGCCGCTCACCCTGGGCGGCGAGCGGATCGAGACCGGCGATCCGGTCCTGGTCGTCCTGGCGGCGGCTGACCGGGACCCCGGGCGATTCGTCGATCCGGACACCCTCGACCTCTCCCGGACCGACAACCAGCACCTCGGCTACGGCCACGGCATCCACTACTGCCTGGGTGCGCCACTTGCCCGCCTGGAGGGGCAGACCGCCCTCGCCACCCTGCTGACGCGCCTGCCCGATCTGGAACTTGCAGTTCCACCCCAAGACCTGCGCTGGCGCGGGGGGTTGATCATGCGAGGGCTGCGTACTCTTCCCGTTCGCTTCACGACTCAAAACACTTGCGCGACATCTGATTAAAAGTCAGATTCGGCTTGAACTTGTGACAATCGTTCGGAGGCCGCTAGGTTCTGCCGTTACCCCGCTGTTATGCGAAAGGTGATCCCTCATGCTCTCCGGGAACGGCCGTCACAGACGCCCCCGCCAGGTCCCCGCGCTGGTCGTCACGGCCGGTGTCACCGGCTCCGCGCTCGCCATGCCGCTGCTGGCCGCCACGAGCGCGACCGCCGCAGACACCGCCACATGGGACAAGGTGGCCGAGTGCGAGAGCGGCGGCTCGTGGAGCGCCAACTTCGGCAGTGGCGCGTACGGCGGGCTCCAGTTCACCCAGCAGCAGTGGCAGGATGCCGGCGGCCTGGACTTCGCCGAGCGGGCCGACCTCGCGAGCCGCTCCCAGCAGATAGCCGTGGCCGAGCGCGTACTGGCCGCCCAGGGTCCGCAGGCCTGGCCGCTGTGCGCCGCTTCGGCCGGACTGGACCAGCAGGGTCCGGCGGCCGTCGTCGATCCCGGTCTGCCCGGTAGCACCGGCGCGGTGGGTCCCGCGCCGTCGCGCCCCGACGACACCGTTCCCTCCACCACGGGCGGCAAGCCCGCCACGGACTTCGGGCTCTCGACCGCGGAGACCCCCAGCCCCTCGGGTTCCCCCTTCCTGATACCCGACGCGCCGTCCGTCGGACTGCCCGTCATGCCCGCGCCCGACGTCCCGACGACGCCTCCGGCCGACCCGGGCACCCCGGACGTCCCGGCCGACCCGACGGCCCCGCCGGCGACTCCCGGCGACCCGACGGCCCCGACCCTTCCCGCGGACCCGACGGCACCCACGACCCCGCCGGTCTCCCCGTCCCCGGCCGACCCGGCGAACCCCGCGACCCCGGCGACCCCGGCCGCCCCGGGTGCCACTCCCGCCGAGGGCAACGGCAAGCACCGCGGTGCGCCGTCTCCCGAGGAGGGTGTGCCGTCTGATGCCGCGTCGGCCCCCGTCTATACGGTGCAGGAGGGCGACAGCCTGGCGGCCATCGCGGATGCCAAGGGAGTGAAGGGCGGCTGGAGCGGTCTTTATGCGGCCAACGAGCAGGTCATCGGCAATGATGCCAACCTGATCAAGCCTGGGCAGAACCTGGATCTAACCGCCCAATAAGGACAGTTGGTTCGCCCGGTAAGGCCTGATTGTCTGTTTTCTGCAAGTGAGACATGTGTCTCTTCCGGTCAACTGGCGTGTCCCGCCCCGGGGGTTCCGCAAACCCCGTCCTCACCTGCGCAAACGCCCCTGCGGGGAGCGCAAGTAGGGGCCGTTTCTCCCCGATGCTCCTGGTTGAGCATCGGGGAGGGACATGTCTACCTTCTGATTCGCCCGCCACCGCGGGCTCCTTCGACCGCATCGCCGAATCCTGCCGGCGGACGGGGGGAACAGTCGTCGCGTCAAGCGCCGAAGGCAGGAGCGGGGGAACCAAGGTAGGTGCCGCGAGCGGCCGTTGAGAGACGGCCGACGAGCGGCTTGGGGTTAAGCGGGGCGCAAGGTCGCACCGCCGGGCACTCACAGGCTCGAACCCGACAGCTCACCTCGCAGGCGTCGGTGAGGAGAAACCTCATGCTGCTTTCCGGCAAGGGCAAGCACCGTCGCGGCTCCAAGGCCGCTCGCATCGTCACGCTCGCCGGTGTCGCCGGTGTGGCCGTCGCCGCCCCGCTGATGACCGCGGGGGCCGCCAGCGCCGCCACCGCGTCCGAGTGGGACAAGGTCGCGCAGTGCGAGTCCGGTGGCAACTGGTCCATCAACACCGGCAACGGCTACTACGGCGGGCTGCAGTTCTCGTCCTCCACCTGGGCCGCTTTCGGGGGCAAGTCGTACGCCCCGCAGGCCAACAAGGCCTCCAAGGCGCAGCAGATAGCCGTCGCCGAGAAGGTCCTCAAGAAGCAGGGCAAGGGCGCCTGGCCGCACTGTGGCAAGGGCCTGTCGAACTCCTCCTACACCGGTGGCGGCTCCACCGAGGCCCCGGCCTCCACCAAGCCGAAGGCCCAGCCGAAGAAGACCGAGACGAAGAAGACCGAGACCAAGGCCGCGCCGAAGAAGGACACCAAGCGCGCCGAGGTCCCGACCACCCGCTCCGAGCGCGCCGCGGCTCCGGTCGCGCCGAAGACCGGCAACGGCTCCTACGAGGTCAAGCCGGGCGACACGCTGGGCACCATCGCCGAGGCCAACGGCGTCAAGGGCGGCTGGCAGCAGCTCTTCGAGCTGAACAAGGACATCGTCTCGGACGCCGACCTGATCTTCCCGGGTCAGAAGCTGAAGCTCAGCTGAACGTCGCGGCAAGAGCCGCACACGCGTACGCAACGCACAGAATTCCCACCGCCCGGCGCCCCTTCCCCCCACGCGCCGGGCGGCGGTGTGTGCGGTCCCGTCGGCCGATGATCAAGGGTTGTATGTCCCGGAAGGCGGGTATTCGGTCCCTTTTTCGTCCCAGGGGTCGGGCGGTCGGCCGGTCGAACCCCGGAAGCCGGTTAGGCTCTAGGCGGCAAGGCCATCCCACGGCCTGACACGCCACCGCACACCCAGCGTCACATCCCAGAAGGAGATGCTCGTGCCGTCCATCGACGTCGTCGTAGCCCGGGAAATCCTGGACTCCCGAGGCAACCCCACGGTCGAGGTCGAGGTGGGCCTCGACGACGGCAGCACCGGCCGTGCTGCCGTTCCGTCCGGCGCCTCCACCGGCGCATTCGAGGCCATCGAGCTCCGTGACGGTGACCCCAACCGTTACATGGGCAAGGGTGTCGAGAAGGCCGTCCTCGCCGTCATCGAGCAGATCGGCCCGGAGCTCGTCGGCTACGACGCCACCGAGCAGCGCCTGATCGACCAGGCGATGTTCGACCTGGACGCCACCGACAACAAGGGCTCGCTCGGCGCCAACGCCATCCTCGGCGTCTCGCTCGCCGTCGCGCACGCCGCGTCCGAGGCCTCGGACCTCCCGCTGTTCCGCTACCTCGGCGGTCCGAACGCGCACCTGCTGCCCGTTCCGATGATGAACATCCTCAACGGTGGGTCGCACGCCGACTCCAACGTCGACATCCAGGAGTTCATGATCGCGCCGATCGGCGCGGAGTCCTTCTCCGAGGCGCTGCGCTGGGGTGCCGAGGTCTATCACACCCTCAAGAAGGTCCTGCACACCAAGGGCCTCTCCACCGGTCTGGGCGACGAGGGCGGTTTCGCCCCGAACCTGGAGTCCAACCGCGCCGCGCTCGACCTCATCATCGAGGCCATCAAGCAGGCCGGCTACACCCCGGGCAAGGACATCGCGCTCGCCCTCGACGTCGCCGCGTCCGAGTTCTACAAGGACGGCAAGTACGAGTTCGAGGGCCAGTCCCGCTCGGCTGCCGAGATGACCGACTACTACGCCGAGCTCGTCGAGGCGTACCCGCTGGTCTCCATCGAGGACCCGCTGTTCGAGGACGACTGGGCCGGATGGAAGACCATCACCGACCGCCTGGGCGCCAAGGTCCAGATCGTCGGCGACGACCTCTTCGTCACCAACCCGGAGCGCCTGGCCCGCGGCATCGAGGAGGGCTCCGCGAACGCCCTGCTCGTGAAGGTGAACCAGATCGGTTCGCTGACCGAGACCCTCGACGCCGTCGAGATGGCCCAGCGCAACGGCTTCAAGTGCATGATGTCGCACCGTTCCGGCGAGACCGAGGACGTCACCATCGCCGACCTCGCCGTCGCCGTGAACTGCGGTCAGATCAAGACCGGCGCCCCGGCCCGCTCGGACCGCGTCGCCAAGTACAACCAGCTGCTGCGCATCGAGGAGATCCTCGACGACGCCGCGGTGTACGCGGGCCGCAGCGCCTTCCCGCGCTTCAAGGGCTAATCACGCTCTGCCTCCGTACGTCCCCGCACTCGGTCCCGTACCGTGTGCGGGGACGTATTGCGTAGTGCGTACAAAGGGGAGGCGGACCCATGGCCGGGAACCGGGATCGGTTCTCCACCTTCTCCACGGCGACGCGGCTGAGGCAGCTCGGCGAGCGGACCGCGGCCCACGTCTACCGCTCGCAGTCGCGCCGGCAGGTGCGCCGCAGCCGTCTCACGGGCAGGGCCGCCCTCCTGGTGCTCGTGCTCTGTACCCTGGTCGTCGCCCTCGCGTATCCGATGCGCCAGTACGTCTCCCAGCGTTCGGAGATTGCGGAGCAGCAGCGGGCCGCCGCGGCCGCGCGGGACCGCCTGGAGCGGCTCCGCGATGAGAAGGCCCGCTGGCAGGACGACGCCTACGCGGAGCAGCAGGCGCGCAGGCACCTGCACTTCCTGCGTCCGGGGGAGGTCGGCTACATCATGGCCGACCCCGGGGCCCGGCCCCCGGAGCAGCACCGGACCGGCCAGGCCGGCTCCGACCGCCCCTGGTACTCGAACGTCTGGGACGGCGTCGACAAGGCCGACCGCCCGGGCGACTAGTGAGTACCGCAGCACCCATCCGACGAGAACGAAGAGACTCCCTCCAGGCATGCAGACGCCCCCGCCCCAGACCGACCGGACCGAGCCGACCGACGCGGACATCGAGGCGTTCGAGCAGCAGCTCGGCCGCCCGCCGCGCGGGTTGCGCGCCATCGCGCACCGCTGCCCCTGCGGGCAGCCCGACGTGGTGGAGACCGCCCCGCGGCTGCCCGATGGCACCCCCTTCCCGACGCTGTACTACCTGACGTGCCCGCGCGCGGCCTCCGCCATCGGCACGCTGGAGGCCAACGGCGTGATGAAGGAGATGCAGGCGCGCCTCGCCGAGGACCCGGAGCTCGCCGCCGCCTACCGGGCCGCGCATGAGGACTACATCCGGCGCCGCGACGCCATCGAGGTGCTCCAGGGCTTCCCGAGCGCCGGCGGCATGCCGGACCGGGTCAAGTGCCTGCACGTGCTCGTCGGGCACTCGCTGGCCGCCGGCCCCGGTGTGAACCCCTTCGGCGACGAGGCCCTCGCGATGCTGCCCGAGTGGTGGGCCAAGGGCGCCTGCGTCACCCCGTGCGGGGAGAAGAAGAAGGAGGAGGAGTCCCAGTGACCCGTGTCGCGGGCATCGACTGCGGTACGAACTCCATCAGGCTGCTCGTCGCGGACTGCGACCCCGCCACGGGTGAGCTGGTCGAGCTCGACCGACGGATGATCATCGTCCGGCTCGGCCAGGGCGTCGACAAGACCGGGCGGCTGGCCCCGGAGGCGCTGGAGCGCACCTTCGCCGCGTGCCGCGAGTACGCGGCGGTCATCAAGGAGTTCGGCGCGGAGCGGGTGCGCTTCGTGGCGACCTCCGCCTCCCGTGACGCGGAGAACCGGGACGAGTTCGTGCGCGGTGTCGTGGAGATCCTGGGCGTCGAGCCCGAGGTGATCTCCGGCGACGAGGAGGCGGAGTTCTCCTTCACCGGCGCCACCCGGGAGCTGACCGCGCACGAGCACCTGGAGCGGCCGTTCCTGGTGGTCGACATCGGCGGCGGCTCGACCGAGTTCGTGGTCGGCGACGACCACGTCCGGGCCGCCCGCTCCGTGGACGTGGGCTGCGTCCGGATGACCGAGCGCCACCTGGTGGTGGACGGGGTCGTCACCGACCCGCCGACCGAGAAGCAGGTCGCCGCCGTCCGTGCCGACATCGAGGCCGCGCTGGACCTGGCGGCCGAAACCGTTCCGCTGGCGGAGGCGCGCACCCTGGTGGGCCTGGCGGGCTCGGTGACCACCATCGCCGGCATCGCGCTCGGGCTGCCCGAGTACCGGTCGTCGGAGATCCACCACGCCCGGCTCTCCTACGAGCAGGTCCGCGAGATCACCGAGCGGATGCTGACCGCCACCCATGACGAGCGCGCGGCGATTCCCGTGATGCACCCGGGCCGGGTCGACGTGATCGGCGCGGGCGCGCTGGTCCTGCTGGCCGTCATGGAGCGCACCGGCGCCTCGGAGGTCGTGGTCTCCGAGCACGACATCCTCGACGGGATCGCGATCAAGACCGCGGAAGAGGCCGAGGCGGCCGAGCGGCTGTCCTGACCTGCCGAACCCCTGAATCGTGGCGCTCCGGTCGACCGGCCGGGGCGTCACGGTCGTTCCGGGTCGTCCGGGCGGGCTACCGCAACGAGCCATGGCCTGGCCCGCGATGACCGGAGGAATCATCTGGTCCATCGGCCAAACGACCTTCGAACCAGAGTGTGAGGGGTGTCGGGGGCCATGATCGGAAAAAAGTTCGTGAAGTTCTTCACAAGGAAAAGGGTGCGACTGGGTCACCGGAAGGGCCCCTCGGGGCCTTCCGGAGGCCTCGGGGTCCCTTTTGTCGCGCGTTCGTGTGATCGGCGGAGGCGGCGGGTTCCGTGTCGGAGATAAGGACGAAACCCGGTGGTCTACTCCGGTCAAAGCCTTGGAGGCCAGTTCAGGACGGGTGAACAACGACTCCCGACACCTCTTGGTTCCCGTTGCGCGTCATGACGTCCGTCACGTGGGCGGCGGAGTGTAGCAGAGGCCCTCTCGGTCCTTGTGAAGGGGCTCACGAGCAACACCCCAATGGGTGCTGGATACTCGTTCTCATGAGCACCACGGAGCGTCCCAGGATCCTCGTTGTAGGAGGTGGGTACGTAGGCCTGTACGCAGCCAAGCGCATCATGAAGAAGATGCGCTACGGCGAGGCGACCGTCACGGTCGTCGACCCGCGCTCGTACATGACCTACCAGCCCTTCCTCCCCGAAGTGGCCGCAGGCAGCATCTCGCCGCGGCACGTCGTCGTCCCGCTGCGACGCGTGCTGCCCAAGGCTGAGGTCCTCACCGGCCGGGTCACCACCATCGACCAGGACCGCAAGGTCGCCGTCGTCACGCCGCTGGTCGGCGAGGCGTACGAGCTGCCCTTCGACTACCTGGTGATCGCCCTCGGCGCCGTCTCCCGCACCTTCCCGATCCCCGGTCTCGCAGAGCAGGGCATCGGCATGAAGGGCGTCGAGGAGGGCATCGGCCTGCGCAACCACGTGCTGGAGCAGCTCGACAAGGCCGAGTCCACGACGGACGAGAACGTCCGCCGCAAGGCCCTCACCTTCGTCTTCGTCGGCGGCGGCTTCGCCGGCGCCGAGACGATCGGCGAGGTCGAGGACATGGCCCGCGACGCCGCGAAGTACTACTCCACGATCAAGCGCGAGGACATGCGCTTCATCCTGGTCGACGCGGCCGACAAGATCCTCCCCGAGGTCGGGCCCAAGCTCGGCACCTGGGGCCGGGAGCACCTTGAGTCCCGCGGCATCGAGATCTACCTCAACACCTCCATGGACTCCTGCGTGGACGGCCACGTGGTGCTGAAGAACGGCCTTGAGGTCGACTCCAACACCATCGTGTGGACCGCCGGCGTCAAGCCCAACCCGGCGCTGGCCCGCTTCGGCCTTCCGCTGGGCCCGCGCGGCCACGTCGACACCGCCCCGACCCTCCAGGTCCAGGGCACCGACTACATCTGGGCCGCGGGCGACAACGCCCAGGTCCCGGACGTCGCCGCCCGCAAGGCCGGCGTCGAGAACGCCTGGTGCCCGCCGAACGCCCAGCACGCGCTGCGCCAGGCCAAGGTCCTCGGCGACAACGTGGTCTCGGGCATGCGGGGCTTCCCGCAGGCCGAGTACGCGCACTCCAACAAGGGTGCGGTGGCGGGCCTCGGCCTCCACAAGGGCGTGGCGATGATCGTCATGGGCAAGATGAAGATCAAGCTCAAGGGCCGGCTCGCCTGGTACATGCACCGTGGCTACCACGGCATGGCCATGCCGACCTGGAACCGCAAGATCCGCGTCTTCGCCGACTGGACCCTCGGCATGTTCCTCAAGCGCGAGGTCGTCTCCCTCGGCGCGCTGGAGACCCCGCGCGAGGAGTTCTACGAGGCCGCCAAGCCGGCGCCGGCCCCGGCCGCCGCCGCTGCCCCGGCCGAGAAGGCCAAGGCCTCCTGACCCTGCGCCGGGAGCCCGGCCGCTGAGCCGGCCGCATGTACGACCCCGAAGGGGCCGCCCGCCATCCGTGGTGCGGGCGGCCCCTTCGGCGTACCCGGGGCCGTGGAGGGGTAGACGGATGGGTCGGAACTTTGTGGAGGTGCGCCATGACCGACGCCGCTCCGCGGCTGGCCGCTCTTGCCGAGACCCTGCTGGGCGGCCCCCTGCCCGTGCGCATCCGCGCGTGGGACGGAACCGAGGCCGGGCCGCCCGACGGTCCCGTGCTCGTCGTCCGGGGCCGCCGCGCCCTGCGCCGGATCCTGTGGAAGCCCGGGGAGCTGGGCCTGGCCCGGGCCTGGGTGGCCGGCGACCTGACCGTCGAGGGCGACCTGTTCGAGCTGTTGGACCGGGTGGGGGGCGTGCTCTGGCAGCGGGACCGGGAGCCCGCCGCCCCGCCCGCCTCCCGCCCGTGCGCGCTGCGCCCGCGCCTGCCCCGGCGGGTCTCCGCCGCCGCGGACACCGCGGCGGCCACCGCGGCGCTGCTGGGCGACGCCGAGGCACGGAGCGCCGTACGGGACCTCGTCGCCCTGGCCAGGCCCTGGCCGGCGCCCGCGCCGCCCGCGGAGGAGGCGGCCCGGCGCGGCGGCCCCCGGCACACCAGGCGCCGCGACCGGCAGGCCATCAGCCACCACTACGACGTCGGCAACGCCTTCTACGAGCGGGTCCTCGGCCCCTCCATGGTGTACTCCTGCGCCTACTGGACGCCCGGCTCGACCCTGGAACGGGCCCAGCACGACAAGCTCGACCTGGTCTGCCGCAAGCTCGGCCTCAAGCCCGGGGACCGGCTCCTCGACGTCGGCTGCGGATGGGGCTCCCTGGCCCTGCACGCGGCCCGCGCGTACGGAGCGCGCGTCACCGGGGTCACGCTCTCGCGCGAACAGGCCCTGTACGCCCGCAAGAAGGCCGCGGACGAGGGCCTGGCCGATCTGGTCGAGATCCGGATCCAGGACTACCGGGACGTCAAGGACGGCCCCTACGACGCGATTTCCTCCATCGGGATGGCCGAACACGTCGGCGCCGAGCGCTACCGCGACTACGCGCGCACCCTGCACGCCCTGCTGCGCCCGGGCGGCCTGCTGCTCAACCACCAGATCGCCCGCCCCCCGGAGGCGGACGAGGCGGCCTACCGGGTGGACGCGTTCATCGACGCGTACGTCTTCCCCGACGGCGAACTCTCCCCGGTCGGCACCACGGTCGGCGAGCTGGAGCGGGCCGGCTTCGAGGTCCGCGACGTCGAGGCGCTGCGCGAGCACTACGCCCTGACCCTGCGGGCCTGGGTGGCGCGGCTGGAGCAGCACTGGGACGAGGCCGTGGCGCTCACCTCGGCCGGCCGGGCCCGGGTCTGGCAGCTCTACATGGCCGCCTCCGCGCTCGGCTTCGAACGGGGCCGCCTCGGGGTCAACCAGGTGCTCGCCGTGCGCTCCGCGCCGCGCGGGGACTCGGGGCTGCCGTTGCGGCTGCGGACCTGGGGTGCGCAGCCGGCTTAGGGACTCCCCGGCGGATCGCGGCCGGATCGTTCCTGCAAGGACGACGGGAAGGGCCCCGGGGCGCGTCGTGCCGCCCCGGGGCCCTTCCGTGTCCGCGTTCCGCGTCCCGCTACTCGGTCTTGATGGCGGTCAGCATGTTGAGGCGGGCGGCGCTGCGGGCCGGCCACATGGCGGCCAGGACGCCGACCACGGCGGCCAGCAGGAGGAAGATCCCGATCCGGTCCCACGGGAGGACCAACGCGTAGCCGGGCATGGCGTTGGCCAGCGTGGAGCCGACGGCCCAGGCGAGGAAGATGCCGATGACGACGCCGAGGGCGGCACCGAAGAGCGAGATGACCACGGCCTCAAGGCGGATCATGTTCTTGACGCGGCTTCGGTCGAGGCCGATGGCCCGCAGCATGCCGATCTCCTGGGTCCGCTCGAAGACGGACATGGCCAGGGTGTTGACCACGCCGAGCACCGAGATGACCAGGGCCATGCCGAGCAGGCCGTACATGATGTTCAGCATCGTGTTGATCATGCCGCCCATCTCGTTGCGCATGTCCTGCTGGGTGGCGACGGTGATGGCCGGGTTCTTGCCGAGGGCGTCGACGACCTTCTGCTGGGCGGCCTTGGAGGCGCCGCCGTCGACGTTGACGTACACCTCGGGGATGTACATGTCCTCGCTGTGCTCGGTGAGGATCCTGTTGTCGATGACGTAGGGGGAGAGCAGCCCGTCCATGTCCTTGAAGACCGCGCCGACCTTGACGGACGCTTCCCGGCCGTCGTCGTACTTCACCTTGAGCGCGGTGCCGACGGTGAGGTTCTGCTTCCTGGCCGTCTTCTCGGCGACGGCGACCTCGCCCTTGCCGAGGCGGTCGAGCGAGCCGCTGAGCACCTCGATGTTGAGGAGCTGACCGATGGTGGCCGGGTTGACGCCGGAGGCGGACCGGAAGTCGCCGTCGACCAGGAAATAGCCGGCCGACTGCGGGGAGACCGCCTTGATACCGGGGGCCTTGGCCAGGGTCTCGGCCACCGACTCGTCGAGGCTGCCCGCGTCGGCGGACATGGAGACCCGGTAGTCGGCCTTGAGCTTCTCGGTGCTCATGCGGTCGACGACCTTGCCGACGGTGACACCGAGCACCGACAGCGTGGTGACCAGGGTCAGGCCGATGGCCAGGGACGCGGCCGTGACGGCGGTGCGGCGCGGGTTGCGGACGGCGTTCTGGGCGGCCAGCTTGCCGGGGACGCCGAACACCTTCTGCAGTAGCGGACGGACCGCACCGATGACCGGCTTGGAGAGCAGCGGCAGCAGCACGATCATGCCGATCAGCATGAAGAAGGCGCCGCCGCCCATGGTCATGCGGCCGGTGTTGCCGCCCGTGGACACGCCCAGGAGGACCAGGCCGATGCCGCCGAGGCTGATGACCGAGCCGAGGATGTTGCGCACGAGCAGGGACTTCGAGGTGGCCGGCAGGTGGGCGCTGCCCATGGCGGCGACCGGGGCGATCCGGCCGGTGCGCCAGGCCGGCAGCAGGGCGGCGACGGTGGTGACGACGACACCGATGACGAGCGCGGCGATGACGGTGCCCGGTGCGATCACCAGGGCGCCGCCCGGCAGCTTGGCGCCGAGGGAGCCGATGACGGTGCGAATCGCGGCCGCCAGGCCGATGCCGCCCGCCAGGCCGACGGCGGCCGACAGGGCGCCGACGACGAGGGCCTCGCTGAGGACGGAGCGCATGACCTGGCCGCGGTGGGCGCCGACGGCGCGCAGCAGGGCCAGCTCCTTGGTGCGCTGGGTGACCAGCATGGTGAAGGTGTTGTAGATCAGGAAGATGCCGACGAAGAGCGAGATGCCGGCGAAGACGAGCAGCATCGTGCTGAGGTTGCCGAGGCCCTTCTCGATCTGCTTGGCCTGTTCGGCGGCGAGCGCCGCACCGGTCTGCGCCTTGGTGTTCTTGTCGAGCAGCGGCTTGATGTCGGCGAGCAGCTTGTCGGCGGAGGCGCCGTTCTTCGCGGCGACCGACAGCTCCGTGAAGTATCCGGGCTTGAGGTAGAGCTCCTGGGCGACCTTGGTCTCGAAGAGCACCAGGCTGCCGCCGGCCTGGACGGCGCCGTCCTCGGTGGTGAAGACGCCGGCGAGGGAGTACTCCTTGACCGGGCCGTTGGTGGCGACGCGGACCCGGTCGCCCACCGCGTAGCCGCCCTGGTCGGCGGTCTCCTTGTCGAGGGCGACCTCGTCGGCCCGCGCCGGGCCGGTGCCCTGCGTGAAGACGTAGTGCGGGTCCTTGCCGTCCTTGACGGGCGTGTAGTTGGCGCCCTGGTTGGACCAGCCCGAGCCGATCAGCCGGCCGTTCTCGTCGCCGACGCCCGCGAAGCCCGAGACGCGGCCGGAGACGGAGTCGACGCCCGGGAGCGCCCTGATCCTGTCGAGGGTCTGCTGGCTGAGGCCGGGCTCGCCCTCCTTCTCGCCCTGCTCGTTGCGGCCCTGGCCGTACGAGGTGACCGAGACGGCGACGCCCTCGTAGCTCTTGGCGGACTGGCCGGAGAGGGACTTCTTGAGGGTGTCGGTGAAGACGAGGGTGCCGGATACGAAGGCGACGCCGAGGGTGACGGCGAGCACCGTCATCAGCAGCCGGGCCTTGTGCGCGAGGACGTTGCGCAGGGCGGTACGGAACATGGAAGGTCTCAGTCCTGGGGCTGGAGGTCTTGGAGGAAGGGCCGGGTCGGGACCGGCGTCAGCTGGTACGGCCCTTGGCGTCGAAGGCCTTCATGCGGTCCAGCACGCCGTCGGCGGTGGGCGCGTGCATCTCGGCGACGATCTGGCCGTCGGCGAGGAAGATGACGCGGTCGGCGTAGGAGGCGGCGACGGGGTCGTGGGTGACCATCACGACGGTCTGGCCGAGCTCGCGGACGGAGTTGCGCAGGAAGCCGAGGACCTCCGCGCCGGCGCGGGAGTCCAGGTTTCCGGTCGGCTCGTCACCGAAGATGATCTCGGGGCGGGAGGCGAGGGCGCGGGCCACCGCCACGCGCTGCTGCTGGCCGCCGGAGAGCTGGGTGGGCCGGTGGCCCAGGCGGCCGGAGAGGCCCACCATGTCCACCACGGTGTCCAGCCACTGCTGGTCGGGCTTGCGGCCGGCGATGTCCATGGGGAGCGTGATGTTCTCCAGGGCCGTCAGCGTGGGCAGCAGGTTGAAGGCCTGGAAGATGAAGCCGATCTTGTCTCGGCGCAGCTGCGTGAGCTGCTTGTCCTTCAGGGAGCCCAGCTCGGTCTCGCCGATGCGGACGGAGCCCGAGGAGAAGGTGTCCAGGCCGGCGACGCAGTGCATCAGGGTGGACTTGCCGGAGCCCGAGGGGCCCATGATCGCGGTGAACTGTCCCTGGCCGAAGTCCACGGAGACGTTGTCGAGGGCGACCACCTGGGTCTCGCCCTGGCCGTACACCTTGGAGAGGCCGGTGGCGCGGGCGGCCACGGCCTGAGTGGTGTGCGGGGCGTGGTTCATGGTGGTCACGGGACGGCTCCTCGGTCTGTTGTGCGGGACTCCTCCATCCTCACCTCGCCCTTACCCGCCCCGGATCAGCCGCCGTGCCTGTTCCCGGGCCCACTCCAGACTGACGGCGGACGGCCGCGCCTCCTCCTCTGGTATGACGGGAGCTCCGGCACGAGGGGACGGGACCCTGATCGGTGGAGGCGCGCCCGGGGTGGCGCGGAGGGTGGCGCACGGGGTGGCGCGGGCCGTCGAAATCCCGTCATTCCCGTACAGGTGGTGATCGGTGTCCAGAGCGGGCCGACCGTGCGTTCTGGGGCCTGACGTACCCTCAAGCGCCAATAAAATCAGACAACATCGGATGGACGGCCGGTCGGCGGCGAGTGTCTTCCGGATAGGCTCGGCACAGCGTTCAAGGCTTTTTCCACGGGGGCCGCCATACCCTGCCCGGATGGTGGAATGCAGACACGGCGAGCTTAAACCTCGCTGGCCTTCGGGTCGTGCCGGTTCAAGTCCGGCTCCGGGCACTCCGTAGCTCTGGCGAGGACTTCTGGCGGCTCCGATGAAGCCGCCGCTTTTATCCCCTGCGCCCCGCCGTGGCTTCTCCTAAGATCCTCCTCCAGCAGTAGGGTGCTTTCTTTGCGAGCACATTACTCTTGTTGCAAGGCCGCGCTCGGTGGCCACGGAGGAGTGAGATGAGGAGCAGTAACCCGGTCTTCTCGCGACGGGGGTTCAGCCGCGACAACGGTGGCTACGCGGGCTTTGACGCGCAGCACCAGCAGGCCGGGACCAACCCGTACGCGACGAACCCCTACGCAGCCGACCCGGCCACGGGTATGCCGCAGGCGCCGGCGCGCACCCAGGCGATGACCATGGACGACGTCGTGAGCCGTACGGCCATGACGCTCGGCACGCTCATCGTGACGGCGACCCTCTCCTGGGTGCTGCTGCCCGTCGACCCGGCCAATCTCAACACGTCGTACGCGATCGGCATCGGCGCCGCCCTGGTGGCGTTCGTCCTCGCGATGGTCCAGTCGTTCAAGCAGAAGGCCGCCCCGGGCCTGATCCTGGCCTACGCCGCGTTCGAGGGCGTGTTCCTCGGCGTGATCAGCGCGGCCACCAGCACCTACTTCGGTGCCGGTGTGGTCATCCAGGCGGTGCTGGGCACGATGTGCGTCTTCGCCGCCGTGCTCTTCGCGTACAAGATGGGCTGGATCCGGGTCACCCGCCGCTTCTACGGCTTCGTGATGGCCGCGGCCCTGGGCTTCGTCCTCCTCATGGTCGCGAACATGCTGTTCGCGGTCTTCGGCGGCGGTGACGGCCTCGGGTTCCGCAGCGGCGGCCTCGGCCTGCTGTTCGGTGCCATCGGCGTCATCCTCGGCGCCTGCTTCCTCGCCCTCGACTTCAAGCAGGTCGAGGACGGCGTGGCGTACGGCGCCCCGCGCGAGGAGGCCTGGCTGGCGGCCTTCGGCCTCACCATGACCCTGGTGTGGATCTACATCGAGATGCTGCGCATCTTCCAGATCCTCTCGGGCGACGACTAGGAGCACCTGCGGGCCGCCCGGCCCGCGGTGAGGCCCACACGGCACGGGGAAGGGGGTCAGCCGAACCGGCGTGCGGCCCGGCGCAGGTCGTACTCGTGGATGATCGCCTTGGCCTGGCCGTACGACAGCTCGTGTGCGCCGCGCAGCCAGCTGACCTTCTCCTCGAACCGGACGAGGGAGGGGCCTTCGTCAACGGTGCGGAGCCAGTCGGACACCTCACGACCGGTGGTCTGGGGGATTCTGTCGATCATGTTGCGGTGGGTCTGCTCGGAGAACTCTACGGACATGGGCGCCTCCGGAATGTTGCCGTGCTGTTCTCTTCACGCCACCGTGCCGGAGAGTTCGCCCGTTGGCAATGGTGCCCGGGCGGCGCGTAGGGTCGGCCGAGTGCTTGATACATCGCCTCTGAGCGTCGCCGTGGAACGTTTCGCCGACCGGCTGCGGGCCGCCCCGCAGAGCCGCCTCCAGCAGGGAGCGGCCGCCGTGGCGCTGGAGCTGGCCCGCGAGCTCTCCGTACGGGCACAGCGGCTGGAGTCGCCCGGTGCGGCGCCGCGCGAGATGCCGGACGCGGGCATCTTCGTCGTCGGGGACCAGGTGGCGGTGGCCGGACTCGACCTCGCCCAGGCCCTGCGTGACGGATCGGGCACCCGGGGCAGCACGAAGGCCCCGTCCGAGATGCTGGACGAGGCCCTTCGACTGGTGGAGCAGGCGGAGATCAGAGCGACGCGATGACGCGGTCCGCGAGGATGTAGACGTTGCTGTCGGGGTCCTCGGAGTCGCCGCAGGAGAAGGTCAGGGCATAGGCGCCGGAGATCCCCGAGCCGCCCAGCAGCACCGGTGCGGTGCCCGAGCGCAGCGCCTCGGCGAGCCGCTCGGCCGTCTCCCGGTGCCCCGGGGTCATGCACAGCGTCGTGCCGTCGGTGAAGACGTAGACGTCGAGCGTGCCCAGCGGGCCGGGACGGACGTCCGCGAGAGCCGTACGGGCCTCGGCGAGCTCCTCCAGGCGGTTCACGGTGCGCTCATGGTCCGCGCCGGGGTGCGAGGCCTGGACCGGTACGAAGTCCGGGTGCGAGGGGTGGCGCCGGCGGGCGGCGGCCAGCTCTGCGGAGTCCTCCGGGTACCCGGGAAGCTCGTCCAGCGCCTCCTCACCCATGACCGGCTCCAGACCGACCAGGTCGGCCTGCCGGGGCAGGAAGACCGGGCTGTCCTCGCCGAGCCCGGACAGCCCGCCCAGCAGCGAAGGCGCGTCGGCGGCGTCGCGGGCTTCCTGCGCGGCCCAGAAGGCGCGCGCCTCGGCCAGCTCGCGCTCGCGCTCCTCGGCCAGGGCTTCGGCCACGGCGGCTCGTATCTCCGCGGCGGGGGACTCGACGGCGTTGCGGGCGTGCGGGACGGTCGTGCCGCGGGCGTGGACCGGCACCGCCAGCTCACTGCGCAGGGCGGCGACCTGCTTGCGCAGACCGTGGACGGCGTGCAGAGCAGCAGCGCCCACGGCCGTGGCAGCGGCCGTGGTCAGCAGCAGGGCAAGAGACATGGCGCTCACTGACTAACTCCTGAGGTGATTCGATCCCCCGACTTCCTACATCAGAGTGTCCCGGCCTGGGAATGGCGTGCAGTGCATTACGTCACGAAATGGACAGGGCCTTCGTCACACCTTGCACCCCTGTGCAGGTTCTGACCTGCGTAAACGTCGATCCCCCAGGACATAGGTCACATCCTGGGGGAGATTCGGTCACAGGTAGGCCGCGAGCGGATTAGAAACGGCGTCAGTACGGGCCAAGGGCCCTTGCGGCGCCTGACCCCGTTCTTGATCCAGTAGTCGGAGTCCTACGTTCGGCTAAGGCCGGCCGCGGCCCTGACCCCGTACCCCGGCTCAGCTCAGCCGCTTCGGATTGTGGTCGCGCTGGGCTTCGCCAGCGCTGCGGGCAGGTGCCGACCTCGTTCCTCGGCCGACCCCTACCCTCCGCTACGGCTCAGCTCAGCCGCTTCGGATTGTGGTCGCGCTGGGCTTCGCCACCGCTGCGGGCAGGTGCCGACCTCGTTCCTCGGCCGACCCCTACCCTCCGCTACGGCTCAGCTCAGCCGCTCGATGACCATCGCCATGCCCTGGCCGCCGCCCACGCACATCGTCTCCAGGCCGAACTGCTTGTCGTGGAACTGCAGGCTGTTGATCAGCGTGCCGGTCAGGCGGGCGCCGGTCATCCCGAAGGGGTGACCCACGGCGATGGCCCCGCCGTTGACGTTCAGCTTCTCAAGGGGGATCTCCAGATCCCGGTACGACGGGATGACCTGGGCCGCGAAGGCCTCGTTGATCTCGAAGAGGTCGATGTCGCCGACCGTCAGGCCGGCCCGCTTCAGGGCCTGCTTCGACGCCTCGACCGGGCCCAGGCCCATGATCTCGGGGGAGAGGCCGGTGACGCCGGTGGAGACGATCCGGGCCAGCGGGGTCAGACCCAGCTCGCGGGCCTTGGTGTCGCTCATGATGACCAGCGCGGCGGCGCCGTCGTTCAGCGGGCAGCAGTTGCCGGCCGTGACCAGGCCGTCGGGCCGGAAGACCGGCTTGAGGCCCTGCACGCCCTCCAGGGTCACACCGGCGCGCGGGCCGTCGTCGGTGGAGACCACCGTGCCGTCCGGGGTGGTCACCGGGGTGATCTCGCGTGCCCAGAAGCCGTTCTTGATGGCTTCCTCGGCCAGGTTCTGGGAGCGGACGCCGAACTCGTCCATGTCCTGGCGGGTCACGCCCTTGAGGCGGGCCAGGTTCTCCGCGGTCTGGCCCATGGAGATGTAGGCGTCGGGGACGAGGCCGTCCTCGCGGGGGTCGTGCCAGGACGAGCCCTCGCTCCCGGCGACGGCGGCCGTACGGGCCTCCGCGTCCGCGAAGAGCGGGTTGTGGGTGTCCGGCCAGGAGTCCGAGCTGCCCTTCGCGAAGCGCGACACCGTCTCCACGCCCGCGGAGATGAACACGTCGCCCTCGCCCGCCTTGATGGCGTGCAGGGCCATCCGCGAGGTCTGCAGGGAGGAGGAGCAGTACCGGGTGATGGTCGTGCCCGGGAGGAAGTCCATGCCCATCTGCACGGCCACGATGCGGGCCAGGTTGTTGCCCTGCTCGCCGCCCGGGAGGCCGCAGCCCAGCATCAGGTCGTCGATCGCGCGCGGGTCCAGCTCGGGGACCTTGGCGAGCGCGGCCTGGATGATCGTCGCGGTCAGGTCGTCCGGGCGGACGTCCTTGAGGGATCCCTTGACGGCGCGCCCGATGGGAGAGCGTGCGGTGGAAACGATGACGGCTTCGGGCATCGGGACTCCAAGGGGTGCGTCGTTGCGGGGACCGGATGCGAAGTTACCGCCCCGTATGGTCGAGGTCACCGGCCCGGGGGTGTGATGCCGGTCGCTCCGGCCGGCCTCCCCGGCCGGGGGCCGCACCCCCAAGGGTGCGCCTCCCCGGCGTGAGCCGTGGGGAACCGCCCGGTTACGGGGCGAGCTCCGCCGTGTCCGGGGCGGCGGGGGCCGGATCCTCGCCCGGCACCCGCCGGCGCCGGCGGTGCTTGAGCAGGACCCAGGGACCGCGGGCCGCCGTGACCTCGGTACCCGCTTGGCCCGCGGCGGCCGACGCGGCCTTCGCCACCGGCAGCATGTCCTCGTCCCGCGACACGTCCAGCCGGTCCGACTCCGGCCACAGCCCGAGCGCGGCGCACAGCGTCGGCAGCACGGCCATCGCGGCCGTCGCGTAGCCCTCCGCCGACGGGTGATAGGAGTCCGGGCCGAACATCTCGCGCGGGTTCGCGGCGAACTCGGGGCCCAGCAGGTCCCCCATCGAGACCGTACGGGCGCCCAGCGCGACCACTCCTATGGTCTGCGCGGCGGCCAGTTGCCGGGACACCCGGCGCGCGAGCCAGCGCAGCGGCTGGTACACCGGCTCGATCGTGCCCAGGTCCGGGCAGGTTCCCACGACGACCTCGGAACCCGCCAGGCGCAGCCGGCGCACGGCCGACGTCAGCAGTCGCACCGATTGGGTCGGCGGCATCCGGCGGGTCACGTCGTTCGCGCCGATCATGATCACGCAAACGTCCGGCGGGGGTGCGTCCGGGTCCAGCAGCAGCCCCACCTGGCGGTCCAGGTCGTCCGACATGGCACCCGACAGGGCGACGTTGCGCAGCTCGACCGGCCGCTCCGCGACCGCCGCGAGCCCCGAGGCCAGCAGCGCCGCAGGAGTCTGCCGGGCCCGCCGGACCCCGAGCCCGGCGGCCGTGGAATCGCCCAGCATGCCCAGCCGCAGCGGGCCCGGGCTCTGCTCCGGGCCGCCGAACTCGCTTCCGTACAGTCCGTCCGCGCGCGGCGGGTCCGGGAGCCCGGATCCCACCGTGCGTTTGGCGAACTGCACCTCCGCCAGCACCAGCCCGACCGCGGCGGCCCCGACGAGTCCGAGGCCGCCTCCGCCGTACGCCGCCCCCGCCGCGATCCGGCGGGCTGTTCTCGCCCTGGACATCCTTCAGGCCACCTCCTCGCGTCTCATTGACCCCTACCTGCCCCGTACAAGCGGTCGGTCAATCCCTTTCCGCATACCCTGGCCGGACCTCCCGGAGAACCCGTGGAGTCCCCTCCTTGGAGAACATGGTGCAATTCCACGACTCGATGATCAGCCTCGTCGGCAACACCCCGCTGGTGAAGCTCAACCGTGTGACCGAAGGCCTGCAGGCCACCGTCCTTGCGAAGGTCGAGTACTTCAATCCCGGTGGATCCGTGAAGGACCGGATCGCCGTACGGATGATCGAGGCCGCCGAGCAGAGCGGAGCCCTCAAGCCCGGTGGCACCATCGTGGAGCCGACCAGCGGCAACACGGGGGTAGGACTCGCCATCGTGGCCCAGCAGAAGGGCTACAAGTGCATCTTCGTCTGCCCTGACAAGGTGTCCATGGACAAGATCAACGTGCTGCGCGCCTACGGCGCCGACGTGGTCGTCTGCCCGACCGCCGTCGATCCCGAGCACCCGGACTCGTACTACAACGTGTCCGACCGCCTCGTGCGCGAGACCCCCGGTGCCTGGAAGCCCGACCAGTACAGCAACCCGAACAACCCCCGTTCGCACTACGAGACCACCGGTCCGGAGCTGTGGGAGCAGACGGAGGGGAAGATCACCCACTTCGTCGCGGGCGTCGGCACGGGCGGCACGATCTCCGGCACCGGCAACTACCTCAAGGAGGTCAGCGGCGGGAAGGTCAAGGTCATCGGCGCCGACCCGGAGGGCTCGGTCTACTCCGGCGGCTCCGGCCGCCCCTACCTCGTCGAGGGTGTCGGCGAGGACTTCTGGCCGACCGCCTACGACCCGAACGTCACCGACGAGATCATCGCCGTGTCCGACAAGGACTCCTTCCAGATGACCCGCCGGCTGGCCAAGGAGGAGGGCCTCCTGGTCGGCGGCTCCTGCGGCATGGCCGTCGTGGCCGCGCTCAAGGTCGCCGAGGGCCTCGGCCCGGACGACGTGGTCGTCGTCCTGCTGCCGGACAGCGGCCGCGGCTACATGAGCAAGATCTTCAGCGACGAGTGGATGGCGGGACACGGCTTCCTGGAGGAGGCCGGGCCCTCCGCCCGCATCGGCGACGTGCTGGACGACAAGGAGGGCGGCATCCCCTCCCTCGTCCACATGCACCCCGAGGAGACCGTCGGCGAGGCCATCGAGGTCCTGCGCGAGTACGGCGTCTCCCAGATGCCGATCGTCAAGCCCGGCGCCGGCCACCCCGACGTGATGGCGGCCGAGGTCATCGGCTCCGTGGTCGAGAAGGAGCTGCTCGCGGCGCTGTTCGCACAGCGCGCCTCGCTCTCCGACCCGCTGGAGAAGCACATGAGCTCGCCGCTGCCGCAGGTCGGCTCGGGCGAGCCGGTGTCCGAGCTGATGGCGGTGCTCGGCGAGGCCGACGCGGCGATCGTGCTGGTCGAGGGCAAGCCCACCGGTGTGGTGAGCCGCCAGGACCTCCTCGCCTTCCTGGCGAAGACCTCGAAGTAGCCCGCGACCCGCCCGGGGACGGGGCGAGGGGCCACGGCCCGCCGCCCGCCCCGGGCACCGGCGTTTTCCGGCCGTCGCGCAAACGGTACGGGCCGGACACGTGACAGCAGCACGGCCTTAACACGGCTCCGGCACAGTGGTGGTTGTCGGCAGGGAGCCCGGGAGACCGGACCAGGCCGGCATCACCGACGGTGTTCGCACACCCTCCGGAGCGGCTCCCGGACAGGCGAACACCACGGACGCGGACGGCCCTGACCCGGCCGTGTCCCGCGTGGGGACCGCCGTCGTCCCGCCCCTCGTCCGCGAGGGTGCGGCGGTCCCCGCGCACCACCTCCCGCTCGTCCGGGCCCGGCCCGCTTCCGGGGACCCCTGTGCAGGCTCCCGACGCCGGCCGCGCTCGAAGGCCGCCCGTGCCCTGCGGTGTCCCGCACCCGCCCTCATCGCCCCGAACGCCCCGGCGTACGCCCTCTGCGCAGGTGCGCGCCTCGTGTGCGGCGGAGGCCGCGTCCCGGACGGGGCGGTCAGTCCGCCTCGACGGGCCGGGCGCGCCGCAGGTGCGCGGCATGGACGAAGTTCACCCCCACGATGCCGGCCCAGGCCACCACCAGCCCCTTGAAGCCCGCCTGCGTGGCGCCGATGGCCGACAGCGGGATCGCCAGCACCAGCGTGATGATCGCGAAGCCGAAGCGCTCGCCGAAGTTGCCGTCCACCGGGCCGCCGTACGGGCTCGCGCCGCGGGCCGCGGCCAGGCGTTCCTCGGCGAGCCGGCGCCTGACCTGGGTGTCGACCTTCTCGACGAAGGAGTCCACCAGTGCGGCCTCGTATTCCGGTCCCAGCTCCCGCCGGGCCTTCACGGTCGCGTCGAGTTGCTTCTTCAGCTCTTGGGCGTGGGTGTCCATGCCCTCACCGTAGGAAGCGCCGCCTGCCCCGGCACTGGGGCTGGCCCCCGTATCCGCATCGCGGGCACCGGCTTGCCCCGCTGCATAACCGCATGCAGAGTGCTCCGTGACTGAATAAATCACCGGGACGGAGGGGGACGGTATGAGCGACAGCCCGGCGGCGCGGCTCCAGGCGCTGTTCGAGGGGCACCGGCTGACGCCGACCCAGCGGCGGATCGCGCACTGCATGGTGCGCGGGGCGGCGGAGGTCCCGTTCCTGTCGAGCGTCGAGCTCGCCGAGCTGGCCGGGGTGAGCCAGCCCTCGGTGACCCGGTTCGCCGTGGCGCTCGGCTTCGACGGCTACCCGGCGCTGCGCAGGCACCTGCGCGAGGTGGCTCCGGCCGAGCGGGCCGCCGCGCCCGGCGAGGACTCCTCCAACGAGTACCAGCAGGCCGTGCTGGGCGAGATCGAGAACCTGCGGCAGCTCGCCGAGATGCTCGCCGACCCCGCGCCGGTCGAGGAGGCGGGGCGGCTGCTCGCGGCCTCGACCCCGCTGCCGGTGCTCGGCCTGCGGGCGGCCTCCTCGCAGGCGCGCGGGTTCGCGTACTTCGCCGCCAAGGTGCATCCGGACGTACGCCTCCTCGACGAGGGCGGCTCGATGATGGAGGACCGCATCGACGCGGCCCTCTACGAGGGCGCCACGGCCCTGCTGTGCTTCGCGCTGCCCCGCCACCCGCGGGAGGTCGTGGACACGCTGGAACGCGCACGGAAGGCCGGCCTGACCGTGGTGACGGTCGCGGACTCGGCCTTCGCCCCGGTGGCCCGCCACTCCGACCTCCTGATCCCCGCCCCGGTCGGCACCGGCCTGGCCTTCGACACGGCGTGCGCGCCGATGCTGCTGGGCCGGGTGCTGCTGGAGGCGATGGCGGACGCCCTGCCCGACGCCCAGGCCCGGCTGGAGGCCTTCGACGCCCGGGCCGCGGCCCGGGGGCTGTTCGTGGAGTGAGCCTCAGCGGTAGTCGAGCTCGGCCAGCTCGGTGGCGAGGCGCACGCGCAGCGCCGGGATGCGGGCGAGCAGGGGCAGCAGGGTGTTGCGCACGGCGCGCAGCGCCCCGTTCCGGGTGGTCGCGACGCGGGTCATCCGGTCGGTGAGGGCCACCACGCGCAGGGCCACGGGGCGGCGCGCGGCCTCGTAGCCGTCGAGGTCGCCGCCGGCCAGGGCGCGGCCGAGGGCGTGGCCGTCCTGGATGCCGGTGTTCATGCCCTGCCCGCCGGCCGGGCTGTGCACGTGGGCGGCGTCCCCGGCGAGGAGCAGGCGCCCGGCGCGGTAGCGGTCGGCGACGCGGTGGTGGATCCGGAACCGGGAGGACCAGACGAGTTCGCGGACGGCCGCCCCGTCGGGGACGCGTTCCTCCAGCAGGCCCCGGACGAAGGCGAGGTCCGGCTCGGCGGGGGCCTCGGCGACGGTGGCGACGATCCGGTAGCGCCCGCAGGTCCCGGAGGTCTCCCCGGGCAGCGGGGCGATCACCATGAGGCCCGCCGCGCCGAAGACGAGCGAGACCTCCCGCGGGCCCGGAGCCCAGTCCATGACCACGTCGGCGAGGACGAAGGACTCCCCGTACGCGCTGCCCTCGAAGGCGATGCCCGCGGCCGCGCGGACCGCGCTGTGCATCCCGTCGGCGCCGACGACGTGCGCGGCGCGCAGGGTCTCGCCGGTGGCGGTGGTCAGGGTGGCCCCGTCCGCGTCCTGGGTGACGCCGGTCACCTCGTACGGGCGGTGGACGTCGCCGCCGAGCGCCCGCAGGCGGCGCAGGAGGACGGCCTCGGTCTCGTACTGGGGGACCATCAGCGCGTAGGGGTGGGCCGTGGGGAGGCGGTCGAAGTCGACGGCCGCGAGCGGGCGGGCGCCGTCGCGGATCCGGAACCGGGAGACGGGCAGGCCGCGGCCGACGAGGTCGGCGGTCAGCGCCCCGCTCGGGTCGAGCTCGTCGAGGACCTCCAGGGTGCGGGCGTGGACGACCGCGGCCCGGGAGGTGTTGGCACCCTCGGCCTGCCGGTCGAGGAGCACGAAGTCGACGCCGGCCTCGGCCAAAGTCACGGCGAGGGCGAGGCCGGTGGGGCCGGCGCCGACGACGGCGACCTCGGTGCGGGCGGGGAGCGGGAGTGCGGCGGTGCTGGTCATGAAGGCCTCCTCCGGCATGCCAACGTTTGTTGGCCAACGGCTGTTGACATCAGGATGCGCCTGCCCCGCTCACATGTCAACGGTTGTTGGCACACGCTTGTTGGCCTACGGTTGTTGACATGACAGAGCGACGCTCATCCGACCGGACCCGGGGTGTGATCCTGCGCGCCGCGCGCGAGCGGTTCGCCGCCCAGGGGTACGAGCGCACGACCATCCGGGCGGTGGCCTCGGACGCCGGGATCGACCCGTCGATGGTCATGCGGTACTTCGGCAGCAAGGAGCAGCTCTTCGGCGCCGCCCTGGCGGTGGACCTGCGCCTGCCCGATCTGGGCGCCGTGCCGGCCGGGGAGCTTCCCGCCGTCCTCGTGCGCCACTTCGTGCAGCGGTGGGAGGGCGACCCGGCCGACGACGCCCTGCTGGTGCTGCTGCGCTCGGCGGTCACCAACGAGCAGGCCGCGGACCGGATGCGGGAGATCTTCGCGGCGCAGGTCGCTCCGGCGCTGGCGGCGGCCCTCGGCCCCGAACGGGCGGCCCGCGTCGCCGGACTGGTCGCCGGCCAGCTGCTGGGCCTGGCCCTGACCCGCTACCTGCTGCGGCTGCCCGCGGTCACCGCGCTGAGCCCGGACGACCTGGTCGCGGGCCTGGCCCCGGCGCTGGCGGCCGTCCTGGCCGGGTGAGGCGGGGCGGGGGCCCGCGCCCGTCCGCGACGGCGGCCCGCTGCAGCAGTGCGCCGCGCAGACGGCGGCCCGCTACAGCAGCGCGTCGCGCAGGGCGCCGCCCGCCTCCGCCACGATGTCCGCGGCGGACTGCGCCGGCCTGGCGAGGCTGAAGCGGACCCGGCCCCGCGGGGTCACCGTGAAGCCGTGGACCGCCGGGCGCGGCAGGCTGTTGTAGCCGTAGTGGGCCGTGAAGAAGTACGCGCCGGTGTCCGGGATGCCGATCAGGTCGCCGGGGGCGAGCGGCGGCAGCTCGCGGGCCGCGGCGAGCAGGTCCCCCGCGAAGCAGGCCGGGCCGGCGACGTCCTGCGCCACCGGGCCGCCGGCCTTCGGGGCCCCCTTCGCGTCGTACGGCAGGATCCGCACCGGCCAGGTCGCCGGGGCGTAGGCGGTGCGGGTCGCCAGCTGGACACCGGCGTGGGTGAGCGCGATCGGCCGGGAGCCGCTGCTCTTGGTGTACTCCACCCGGGCCAGCACCAGGCCGTGTTTGGCCAGCAGGGACCGGCCGAACTCGGTGACCAGACCGTACGACCCGTCGAAGAGCGCCGGTACCGCCTCGCGCAGGACGGCCACGTACCGGGCGTAGGTCGGGGTCACCTCGTCGGAGGCGAAGTTGACCGGGAGCCCGCCGCCGATGTCGAGGGTGTCGATCCGGCGCCGCCCGGCCGCCGCGTTGATCTCCTCGGCCAGCACGTGCAGGTCCCGCACGCCCTGCGCGATCAGCTCCAGCGGGACGCCCTGCGAGCCCGAGTGGATGTGCAGGCGGGTCAGCCACGGCCGGTCCAGGAAGGCCCGTACGAGCCACTCGCGCGCCCCGGGATCGCGCAGGGCGACGCCGAACTTCGAGGTCGACGTCGCCGTCGACAGCGCGGCGACGGCGCCCGCGCCGGTCTGCGGGTTGATCCGGACGCCGATCGGTGACGTCGTGGGCGCCGCGGCGACGAGGGCGTCGAGGCGTTCCAGCTCCTGGCCGTTGTCGGCGTTGACGGCGATGCCCAGTGCCAGTGCCTCGCGCAGCTCGGCCGTGGTCTTGGCGGGGGAGTCCAGGACGGTGCGGGCGGCGGGGACCCCGGCGGCTCGGGCCAGTGCCAGCTCGCCGGGGCTGGCGACCTCGCAGCCGAGCCCGGCGTCGGCGAGCAGCCGCAGCACCGGGACGAGCGGGGCGGCCTTCACCGCGAAGGCGTGCAGGACGGCCGTACCGGGTGCCAGGGCATCCGCGAAGGCGTGGGTCAGGGCGGCGGCCGAGGCCCTGATCCGGTCGGTGTCCAGCAGGCAGACCAGGGGCTCCGAGGAGTCGGCGCCGCCCACCAGCCCCTGCTCGACGGCGGCCCGTACGACCAGATCCCGGCGCTCGGCGGCGCCCTCGCCCTCCGTGTCTGCGGCCATGTCGGCCATCCCATCATCCGGCGTGGCCGACCGCAGCTGTTGACTGAATCTATTCAGAGAGCGAGTATGTGAATGAAATCAACCACATCGGAGGAGGCACCCGCCATGTCAGGACCCCGCCCCGTACGCGCCGCGCGCGGCACCGAGCTCAGCGCCCTGGGATGGCAGCAGGAGGCCGCGCTGCGGATGCTCCAGAACAACCTCGACCCCGAGGTCGCCGAGCACCCCGACAAGCTGGTCGTCTACGGCGGCACCGGCAAGGCGGCCCGCGACTGGCGCTCCTACGACGCCATGGTCCGCACCCTGCGGACCCTCAAGCAGGACGAGACGATGCTCGTCCAGTCCGGCCGCCCGGTCGGCGTCATGCAGACCCACGAGTGGGCGCCGCGCGTCCTGCTCGCCAACTCCAACCTGGTCGGCGACTGGGCCAACTGGGAGGAGTTCCGCCGCCTGGAGCACCTCGGTCTGACCATGTACGGCCAGATGACCGCCGGCTCGTGGATCTACATCGGCACCCAGGGCATCCTCCAGGGCACCTACGAGACCTTCGCAGCCGTCGCGGCCAAGAAGTTCGGCGGCACCCTCGCCGGTACGATCACCCTCACCGCCGGCCTCGGTGGCATGGGCGGCGCCCAGCCGCTGGCCGTCACGATGAACGACGGCGTCGCCATCTGCATCGACGTCGACCCGCGCGCCATCGAGCGCCGCATCGAGCACCGCTACCTGGACGTCAAGGCCGACGACCTGCGCCACGCCCTCCAGCTGGCCGTCGAGGCCCGCGACGCCCGCAAGCCGCTCTCCATCGGCCTGCTCGGCAACGCCGCCGAACTGCTCCCGCAGATGCTCGCCGAGGGCGCCCCGATCGACATCGTGACGGACCAGACCTCCGCCCACGACCCGCTGTCCTACCTGCCCGTCGGTGTCGACTTCGACGACATGGCCTCCGCCGCGGCCAAGGACCCGGCCGGCTTCACCACCCGGGCCCGCGCGTCCATGGCCAAGCACGTCGAGGCCATGGTCGGCTTCATGGACGCCGGCGCCGAGGTCTTCGACTACGGCAACTCCATCCGCGGCGAGGCCCAGCTGGCCGGCTACGACCGCGCCTTCGCCTTCCCCGGATTCGTCCCGGCCTACATCCGCCCGCTGTTCTGCGAGGGCAAGGGTCCCTTCCGCTGGGCCGCCCTGTCCGGCGAGGCCTCCGACATCCACAAGACCGACAAGGCGATGCTCGAACTCTTCCCCGAGAACGAGTCCCTGCACCGCTGGATCAAGATGGCCGGCGAGCGCGTCCACTTCCAGGGCCTGCCCGCGCGCATCTGCTGGCTCGGCTACGGCGAACGCGACAAGGCGGGCGAGCGCTTCAACGAGATGGTCGCCGACGGCACGCTCGCCGCGCCCCTCGCGATCGGCCGCGACCACCTCGACTGCGGCTCGGTGGCCTCCCCGTACCGCGAGACCGAGGCCATGCTCGACGGCTCCGACGCCATCGCCGACTGGCCGCTGCTCAACGCCATGGTCAACGTCGCCTCCGGCGCCTCCTGGGTCTCCATCCACCACGGCGGCGGCGTCGGCATGGGTCGCTCCATCCACGCGGGCCAGGTGACGGTCGCCGACGGCACCGCGCTGGCCGGCGAGAAGATCCGCCGCGTCCTCACCAACGACCCGGGCATGGGCGTCATCCGCCACGTCGACGCCGGCTACGACATCGCCGAGACGGTCGCCGACGAGCGCGGGGTCCGCGTCCCGATGCGCGAGGGCGACGACGCGTGACCAGCGTTTCCTTCCACCAGATGTGGGCCGACCTCGCGCCCGTCGGCCGCAGCGCCGACACCGGCGGCTACCGCCGCTACGCCTGGAGCGGGGCCGACGCCGACTGTCGGACCTGGTTCCAGGAGCAGGCCGAGGCGCGCGGACTCGCCTACGAGACCGACCGCAACGGCAACCAGTGGGCCTGGCTCGGCGACCCCCTCGCCGGGGACGCCGTGGTCACCGGCTCACACCTGGACTCCGTCCCCGACGGCGGGGCCTTCGACGGCCCCCTCGGCGTGGTCTCCTCCTTCGCGGCCCTGGACGAACTCCGCAGGAGGGGCGCGGAGTTCTCCAGGCCGCTGGCCATCACCAACTTCGGCGACGAGGAGGGCGCCCGCTTCGGGCTCGCCTGCGTCGGCTCCCGGCTCACCGCCGGCCAGCTGACCAAGGAGAAGGCCCACGAGCTGCGCGACGCCGACGGCGTCAGCCTGCCGCAGGCCATGGAGGCCGCCGGGTACGACCCCGAGGCGATCGGGGCCGACCCCGAACGGCTCGGCCGGATCGGCGCCTTCGTCGAGCTGCACGTCGAACAGGGCCGCGCCCTGGACCTGTCCGGGGACCGGGTGGGCATCGCCTCGGCGATCTGGCCGCACGGCCGCTGGCGGTTCGACTTCCGCGGCGAGGCGAACCACGCAGGCACCACCCGCCTGGTGGACCGGCGCGACCCGATGCTGACGTACGCGGCGACCGTCCTGGCTGCCCGTACGGAGGCGGCCCTCGCCGGTGCCGTGGCCACCTTCGGGAAGATCTCCGTCGAACCCAACGGGGTCAACGCCATTCCGTCGCTGGTGCGCGGCTGGCTCGACTCCCGCGCCGCCGACCAGGCCACCCTCGACACGGTCGTCACCGCCATCGAGAAGGCCGCCCGCGAGCGCGCCGACCAGGACGGCGTCGACCTCGGGATCGTCCGGGAGTCCTTCACCCCGGTCGTCGAGTTCGAGCACGCCCTGCGCGACGAGATGAACCGGATCCTGGGCGGGTCCGTCCCCGTCCTGGGCACCGGGGCGGGACACGACGCCGGAATCCTCTCCGCCGCGGTCCCGACCGCCATGCTGTTCGTGCGCAACCCGACCGGCGTCTCCCACTCCCCGCGGGAGTTCGCCGCCGAGGACGACTGCGTGGCCGGTGTCCTCGCCCTCGCCGACGTACTGGAGGGCCTGGCATGCCGCTGACGACGTACTGGCTGGAGCACGCCTGGCTCGGCACCCGCCCCCGGCCGACACCGGGAGGCACCCCCGTCGAGCAGGGCGTCGCCCTGGAGGTCACCGAGGACGGGCGGATCGGCGCCCTGCGCACCGGGGTCGCCAGCCCGCCGCCCGGCGCGGAGCCGCTGCGCGGCCTGACGGTCCCGGGCCTGGCCAACGCGCACAGCCACGCCTTCCACCGGGCCCTGCGCGGGGTCGTCCAGATCGGCTCCGGCACCTTCTGGACCTGGCGCGAGCTCATGTACGAGGTCGCCCAGAACCTCACCCCCGACAGCTACTTCGCGCTCGCCCGCGCCGCGTACGCCGAGATGGCGCTGGCCGGCATCACCAACGTCGGCGAGTTCCACTACGTCCACCACGCGCCCGGCGGCACCCCGTACACCGACCCCAA
The DNA here is from genome assembly GCF_000612545.2 of Streptomyces sp. PCS3-D2. Lineage (GTDB taxonomy): Bacteria > Actinomycetota > Actinomycetes > Streptomycetales > Streptomycetaceae > Streptomyces. The sequence goes on from NZ_CP097800.1 coordinate 4,605,086, forward strand.
CGCCATGGGCGAGGCCCTGATCGAGGCCGCCGCCGCGGCGGGCATCCGCATCACCCTCCTCGACACCGCCTACCTCTCGTCCGGGTTCGGCGAGGCCCCCAACGCCCACCAGCGGCGCTTCTCGGACGGCACTGCCGACGCCTGGGCCGCACGCGTCTCGGCCCTCAAGCCCCGCGGTCACGCCCGGATCGGCGCGGCCGTCCACTCGGTGCGGGCCGTACCCGCGGACCAGCTGGCCACCGTCGCCCACTGGGCCGCGGAGCGGCAGGCCCCGCTGCACGTGCACCTCTCCGAGCAGACCGCCGAGAACGAGGCCTGCCAGGCCGCGCACGGCCGCACCCCGAGCCAACTGCTGGCCGACCACGGGGTGCTCGGCCCGCGCACCACCGGCGTCCACAACACCCACCTCACGGACGCGGACATCGCCCTGCTCGGCGCCACCGGCACCGGCACCTGCATGTGCCCCACCACCGAACGCGACCTCGCCGACGGCATCGGCCCGGCCACCCGGCTCCAGCGGGCGGGCAGCCCGCTCTCCCTGGGCAGCGACAGCCACGCCGTGATCGACCTGCTCGAAGAGGCCCGTGCGATGGAGCTGAACGAGCGCCTGCGCAGCCGCACCCGGGGCCACTGGACGGCCGACGAGCTGCTCACCGCCGCCACCGGCGACGGGCACGCGGCGCTGGGGCTGCCCGACGCGGGCCGCCTGGAGGCGGGCGCGCTCGCGGACTTCACCACGATCGCGCTGGACTCCGTCCGCACCGCCGGCCCGCCGCCGCGGTTCGGCGCCGAGACGGCGGTCTTCGCCGCCACCGCCGCGGACGTCCGCCACACGGTGGTCGGCGGCCGCCACGTCGTCCGCGACGGCCACCACACCCTGGTCGAGGACGTACCGTCCGCCCTGTCCGAAGCGATCGCGGCCCTCCGCGCCTGACCCGGCCCGCCCCCGCCCCGCCCCTTCCCCGCTTCCCGGGGCTCCGGACGGAGCGGCGCGGGGGCGGGCGAGCTCTGAGAGGAACCCAGTGACCACCACGGCCATCACCCACATCGCCGCCCTCGTCACCAACGACCCGTCCGTCGGCGACGGCAGCCCCCTCGGTCTGATCGAGAACGCCGCCCTCGTCATCGACGGTGACACGGTCGCCTGGGTCGGTCCCGCGGACAAGGCTCCGGCCGCCGACACCGCGTACGACGCGCAGGGCCGCGCCGTCATCCCCGGCTTCGTCGACAGCCACAGCCACCTCGTCTTCGCCGGGGACCGCACGCAGGAGTTCAACGCCCGGATGTCCGGCCGCGCCTACTCCGCCGGAGGCATCCGCACCACCGTCGCCGCGACCCGCGCCGCCTCCGACGCCGCGCTGGAGGCCAACCTCGTCCGCCACCTCGACGAGGCCCGCCGCCAGGGCACCACCACCTTCGAGACCAAGTCCGGCTACGGCCTCACCGTCGCCGACGAGGCCCGCGCCCTGCGCATCGCCGCCGCGCACACCGACGAGGTCACCTACCTCGGCGCGCACATCGTCTCCCCGGACTACGCCGACGACCCCGCCGGCTACGTCGACCTCGTCACCGGCGAGATGCTGGCGGCCTGCGCCCCCTACGCGCGCTGGGTCGACGTCTTCTGCGAGAAGGGCGCCTTCGACGGCGAACAGGCCCGCGCGATCCTCACCGCGGGCGCCGCCGCCGGGCTCATCCCGCGCGTCCACGCCAACCAGCTCTCCCACGGGCCCGGCGTGCAGCTCGCCGTCGAGCTGCGGGCCGCGTCCGCCGACCACTGCACCCACCTCACCGACGCCGACGTCGACGCCCTCGCCCAGGCGGCGGACACCACGGTCGCCACCCTGCTGCCCGGTGCCGAGTTCTCCACCCGCGCCCAGTGGCCCGATGCCCGCCGCCTGATCGACGCGGGTGCGACCGTCGCCCTGTCCACGGACTGCAACCCCGGCTCCTCCTACACGAGTTCCATGCCCTTCTGCATCGCGCTCGCCGTCCGCGACATGCGGATGACCCCCGACGAGGCCCTGTGGTCGGCGACCGCCGGCGGCGCCCGCGCGCTGCGCCGTGCGGACATCGGCGTCCTGACCCCGGGGGCCCGTGCGGACCTGGCCCTGCTGGACGCCCCCAGCCACGTCCACCTGGCCTACCGGCCGGGCGTGCCGCTGGTTTCCGAGGTGTGGCACCGGGGCGTCCGCGCCTCCTGACGCACGGCCGATCCGGGCCTGTCCTTTGTCTTCCCTCCGCAAGGCCCCCGGCGTACCTTGAGCCACCGATCTGATGTGCCGTCAGGTATTTGTGGCCCGAGGGGAAGACGAAGGTGTCCGACCGCAAACGCTCCACCGCGCTCGCGCTGGCCTCCGCGCTGGCCGGATCGGCGGTGCTGTTCGCCGCCCCCACCGCCCACGCCGCGGTCGTCGACGTGGCCTACGACTGCAAGACCCCGATCGGGGACAAGTCGGCGGTGTCGCCCATCGCCATCAAGGCCGTCAAGGCGGGCGACGGCTACACACTGACGATGTCCTTCCAGAAGGGCGTCTCGTCCAGCCCCATCGAGCTGGGCAAGGGCGCCATGAGCCCCAGCGCCGTCATCGTCGTCGGCGGGGCCGAGAAGGCCTCCGTACCGGTCGCCGGGCCGTCCAACCCCGAGGCCGTACCGCCCGACACCCCCATCAAGATCACCGACCTCTCGGGCACCTACACGCCGGGGAAGAGCGGCAGGGTCACCTTCACCGCAGGCGTGCTCACCATCAAGGCGATGGGCACCACGACCACCTGCACCCCCGGCAACCACCCCGGGCCCTCCCTCGAACTGGACGTCACCGCCCCGGGCGGGGCCGGCACGCCGTCCGGCGGCGACTCCCCGCCCGACACCCTCCCGCAGACCGGACCGACCGATTCGGCCCTCGCCCTCGGCACCCTCGGCGGCACCGTGATGCTCACCGGCGCGGCCGGAGTGCTCTGGCTGACCCGGCGCGGCCGGCGGGCCCGGTCCTGAACGGGGCACCCCGGCCATGCCCGTGCCGCACACCCCCCGGACCGTCCGCCGCCTCCTGGTCCTGCTCGCGGCGGCCGCACTGCACACGGTCCCCGCCGTGCCCGCGGCCGCCGACGCACCGGGCTGGACCGCCGAACCCGCCGCCGGAGCGGCCGCGGCCCGGCCCGGCGGCGCCCGCCCGTACTTCTACCTGGAGGGCGCCCCCGCCACCGTGCTGGAGGACCGCCTCGCCCTGACCAACACCTCCGACCGGGAACACACCGTCACCCTGCGCGGATCCGACGCCGTCGACGGCGTCCCCGCGGTGCCCCCGGCCGCTCCCGCCCCCGGTGCGGGCGGCGCCGGGTCCTGGTTCAGCTTCGGCGCCGGGGCCACCGTGACGATCCCGCCCCGCACCCGCGCGGTGGTCCCGTTCACCGTCACCGTGCCGCCCACGGCACCGCCCGGCGACCACCCCGCCGCCGTGATCGCCGCCGAAGCGGGCCGGGAGGCGGGCGTACGGGTCCACCTGCGGGTCTCCGGCCCCACCCTGGCGGCCCTCACCGTCGAGGACGTCGCCATACGGGGCCGGGGCACGGCCGCGGTCGTCGCCTACACCCTGGTCAACCGCGGCAACGTGGCCCTCGTCCCCGAGCTGTACCTCCGCGCCGAGGGCGCCTTCGGCGAGCTTCCGGGCCGCGGGCCGCGCCCCGTTCCGGTCGAACTGCCGCCCGGCCGGAGGGTCGAGTTGACCGAGCCCTGGCCCGGCGCCCCGGTCTTCGACCGGGTGCGCGTCACCGTCACCGCCACCGCTCCGGGCGGCGCCGCGTCCACCGCGTCCGCGTCGGCCTGGTGCGTGCCCTGGCGGGCCGCCGGCCGGACCGGTCTCGGCCTGCTCGGCCTCGGCGGGACCGCGCTGGTCACGCTGACCCTCGTACGCGGCCGGCGGCGCCTGCGACGGGGGCCGGCGGACGGCGGGGCCGACGGCGCCGGTGGCGGACCCGGCGGGAAGCCCGGAGCGGCGACCCCCGCACCGGAACACGAACGGACGGGAGCCTCCAGGTGAGCGCCATGGTCGGCGGCACAGCACGGGGCAGGGCCGGCGGCACCACCCGGTCCCTGCTCGCGGCGCTCGCGGCATGCGTCCTCGTACTCCTTCCCGCCGCCCCCTCCGCCGCGGACGGGGCAGAACCCACCGCCGCGCTCTCCCTCCAGGAGGCCGCCCGGGGCAGCGAGATCACCGTGACCGGCACCGGCTGGCGGGCCAAGACCCTCGTGATGCTGCTGGTCTGCGGGCAGAACATGATCGGCGGCACCAACAGCTGCGCCAACGCCGACGGGGCGGCCGTCTCCGTCGCCGAGGACGGGCACTTCGCGGCCCGGCTGCCCGTGGCACCCCCGCCGAAGCCCTGCCCCTGCGTCGTCAACGTCACCTCCGTCAACGGGGACGGGGCCACGGTCGCCGTCCCCCTGAAGATCACCGGCCATCCGGTGGCCGAACTGCCGGCCGCATCCGGCACGGGCCGCCTCGCCCTGCTCACCGGGGTCCGGCTGGAGGGCGAGGACGGCGTCCTGACCTGGTTCGGAGCCCCACCCGCCCGGAAGTTCAAGGTCACCGTCGGCAACCTCGGCACGGCCCCCGTCAAGGACCCCGTCTTCCAGCTCGGCACCGCCCACGGCGTGTTCGCACCGCTCTGGGAGGAGGCCCGCTGGAAGGGGACCGTCCCGCCCGGCGGCAGGGCGGAGGTCGCGCTCGACGTCGTCCTGCCCGCGGGGGCCCACGGCGACTACACGGTCTCCCTCAAGTACGGCGAGACCGTCATGGCCACCCAGCCCTGGGGCGTGGCCCGCCCCTACGGGGTCGTGCTCTTCTGGGGCCTGCTCCTCGTGGTGGTCCCGGCCGCCCTCTTCCGCATCGGCATGGCCGTCGTCGACAGGGTCCGGCCGCACACCGCGGGCGGCGCCGGGCACCGCCGGGGCGCACGACGGGCCGGGGCCGCGGCCGCGGTGACGGCCCGGCTTCCCCGGCTCCCGCGTCCGCGCCCGGCCGGGCCGGCCCGTAGCGGGCGGCCGGAGCAGCCCTCCGCGACCTCCACGGCGGTCCTGCCGTGGTTCACCCCGGACAACGCGCCGGAGACGCCACCCCAGACGTCCGCACCGTCTGAGAACCGTTCGACGACGAAGGGACCATCGTGAAGAACCGACGGAGGGCGACCGCGGCCCTGGTCGCGCTGCTGCTCGGCGGCGCGGGCCTCGCCATCACGGCTCCAACCGCCCAGGCCGCCGAGGCCACGTTCAAGGTCAGGTGCGTGCCGCCGGCCGGCGGCGGCTCCCCGGTGGAGGGCGAGACCACCGCGAAGATCACCGCACCGGCCGCGGCCAAGGTCGGCGACGAGGTCGACGTGTCCTGGGAGACGCTCAAGCCGGCCTCGAACAACACCGACCTGATGGACATCCCGAAGGACTCCGTCCAGCCCACCGGCTGGATCACCGTGGGCGGCGGTGGCGGGGAGCTGAAGGTCGTCGGGGAGAAGAAGAACCCGCCGATCCCGAAGAAGGCCCCCATGCAGATGTCCACGATGAAGGGCAAGCTCAAGCTCACCAAGGCCGGCCGGATCACCCTGACGCCCGGCAGGTACGACGTCGCCGTCACCTTCTCCTTCGGCACCTTCGTCACCAAGTGCGCGCCGGTCGGCGAGGTCGCCGGCGGAGCGGCCATCGACGTGTCGGGCGACTCCAGCGCGGGCACGACCACCGGCGGCACCACCACCGGCGGCACCACCACCGCCGGCGGAACGGCGAACGGCGGCACCACCGGCGGCACCACGTCGGGCGGCACCACGTCGGGCGGCTCCACCACCGGCGGCTCCACCGCCTCGGGCGGCAGCGGCGGCGGAGGCGGTCAGAGCGACTTCCCGGGCACGGCGGTCGAGGTGACCTTCGACTGCGGGGCGGTCGTCCCGGGCGGGATCAAGACCCCCGTCACGATCAACGCCAGGAAGAACGGCGGCAGCTACGGCCTCACCGTCAAGACCGCCAAGGGCGCGATGGCGGCGCCCATGGCCCTGCCCGCGGGCGCCCTCAAGCCCTCGATGGACGTCAGGCTCGGCGGGGCGGACAGCGGCACGGTCAAGGTCTCCGGCCCGGCCAACGCCGAGCCGATCCCGGACAAGGCCCCGGTCAGCCTCAGCGACATGACCGGCACCTACACACCCGGTGGGTCCGGCAGGGTGACGCTCAGCCCGGACCGGCTGACCATCGACGTCACGATGGCCCCCGGCTCCACGCCCATCAACGTCCCCTGCCGGGCGACGAGCAGCGGCGTCTCGCTGGAACTGGACACCACCGCCCAGCCGGGCGGCTCCGGCTCCGCGACCGGCACCACCGGCAGCACCGCCTCGGGCGGCCTGGCCGAGACCGGCGCGCGGGACGGCGGCGGCGTCAAGGCCCTCGCGCTGGTCGCCGGCACGGTGATCCTGCTCGGCGGCGCGGTGTTCACCTTCACCCCGTGGCGCCGCCTGCGCGGCACCCGCTGACACGGGAACGGCCCGGCACACCTTCCGGTGTGCCGGGCCGTCGTCCCGCCGGGGCGGGACGGGTCAGTTCATGCCGCCCATCAGCATGTTGACCTTCTTGCGGTACATGAAGATCGCGACACCGGCGAGGACGGCGGCGAACGCCTGGAAGAGGATCACGCCGACACCGTTCAGCTGGACGTCGGCCAGGCTGAGCAGACCGGTGACGCAGTCACCGGCGGTGACCGCCAGGAACCAGACGCCCATCATCTGGGAGCCGTACTTCTGCGGCGCCATCTTCGTGGTGACCGACAGGCCGACCGGGGAGAGGCACAGCTCGGCGAGCGTGTGCATCAGGAAGATCAGCACCAGCCACCACATGGTGACCTTGGTGTCGTTGCCGGCGGTCTGGCTCAGCGGGATGGCGAAGACGAAGAACGAGGCACCGACGATGATCAGGGCCGTGGAGAACTTCGCGATGGTGCTGGGCTCGCGGTTGCGGCGGGCCAGCGCCACCCACACGGCGGCGAAGACCGGGGCCAGGGCCACCACGAAGAGCGGGTTCAGCGACTGGAAGATCGTGGTCGGGACCTCCCAGCCGAACAGGCTGCGCTCGGAGTTCTTGTCACCGAACAGCGAGAGGGTCGAACCGCCCTGGTCGTAGATCATCCAGAAGACGGCGGCGGCCACGAAGAACCAGATGTAGGCGCTCATCCGGGTCTGCTCGCCGGGGCTGAGGTCCTTGTCCCGCTTGATGCGGGCCAGGACGGCGACCGGGATGACCAGACCGGCGATGGTGATCGGGTACAGCGCCCACTTGATGGTGAACATGTCCGCCGCGACCACGGCGCCGTAGAAGACGGCGACGACGGCGAGGACGGCCAGGGCCTTGGTGATCACGGCCTTGCGCTCGGCCGGGCTCAGCGGGTTCGGGACGATGCTGCTCTTCGGGCTCAGGGTGCGGCCGGCCAGCAGGAAGACGGCCAGGCCGATGCCCATGCCGACGGCGGCGAGCGCGAAGCCGAGGTGCCAGTTCACCGTCTCGCCGACGATGCCGATGCCGACCGGGGCGAGGAGGGCACCCACGTTGATGCCGATGTAGAAGATCGTGAAGCCGCTGTCGCGACGCGGGTCGTCCGCGTCCTTGTACAGGTGGCCGACCATCGTGGAGATGTTGGCCTTCAGCAGACCGGAGCCGACCGCGACCAGCAGCAGACCGACGAAGAACGCCAGCTGGCCGGGGACGGCGAGCGCCACGTGGCCCGCCATGATGACGAAGCTGGCGATGGCGACCGTCTTGCGGGCGCCCCAGACGCGGTCACCGAACCAGCCGCCGGGCATGGCCATCAGGTAGACCATGGCCACGTACACGGAGTAGATCGCCGTGGCCGTCGCCGCGGTGAAGCCGAGGCCGCCGCCCTGGCTGCCGGTCGCGGCGTCGACGCCGCCGGAGACCAGGTACAGAACGAGAAGCGCACGCATGCCGTAGTAGGAGAAGCGCTCCCACATCTCGGTCATGAACAGCGTGGCCAGGCCGATCGGGTGGCCGAGGACGGTCTTCTCGTGAGCGGGGCTCGGTGAGGCCGTCGTCAGGCTGGAAGCCATGGTCGATCCTTGCTTGCTCGGGACGCTTCGGCTTCGTGAGCCCATCCGCGCCCGGTGGGGGGTGGCCGGCACCGGCGGACGGAGTCCCGCCCCACGCCCCGGGGGTCTCACCCCCCGTCGAACAGGGGGCGAGGGGAATCCGCTACCGGGATCCACGCCCACCCGCGCACCATCACGCGAGGGGCCCGGCCAACAGGTCATTCACGTCGAGTCCGGCCGGTTCGGTCCCTCTGGGGGCCGCCCGTCCGGTTACAGGACAGAAACAGAGACCCATGTGCTGCTTTTCGGCACAGAGGTCCCTGAGGTATTGCATCAGGCGTCTCGCCACCATACGACACGACACTGCGGCATATGAAAGGACTTGAGAGATGGATCACAAGGTGAGTCGGGAACCGTTCGGCCATATTCGAAGGCGTTCAGCAGCTCATAAGACCAGATCGGAAGGGGCGTGCACGCAGGCCTCTCGACCAGGTCGCCTCGGACTACCATCACCCACATGACGCGTGTACTGCTCGCCGAGGACGACGCATCCATCTCGGAGCCCCTGGCCCGCGCCCTGCGCCGGGAGGGGTACGAGGTCGAGGTCCGGGAGGACGGCCCCACCGCCCTGGACGCGGGACTTCAGGGAGGAGTCGACCTCGTCGTCCTGGACCTGGGCCTGCCGGGCATGGACGGACTGGAAGTCGCCCGCAGACTGCGCGCCGAAGGCCACGGCTTCCCGATCCTGGTCCTCACCGCCCGGGCGGACGAGGTCGACACGGTCGTCGGCCTTGACGCGGGCGCCGACGACTACGTGACCAAGCCCTTCCGCCTGGCCGAGCTCCTGGCCCGGGTCCGGGCCCTGCTCCGGCGCGGCGCCACCGAGGCCGCCCAGCCCCCCGCCACCCACGGCGTACGGATCGACGTCGAGTCGCACCGTGCCTGGATGGGCGAGGAGGAGCTCCAGCTCACCGCCAAGGAGTTCGACCTGCTGCGCGTCCTGGTGCGCGACGCCGGCCGCGTCGTCACTCGGGACCAGCTCATGCGGGAGGTCTGGGACACCACCTGGTGGTCCTCCACCAAGACCCTCGACATGCACATCTCCTGGCTGCGCAAGAAGCTGGGCGACGACGCCGCCAACCCGCGCTACATCGCCACCGTCCGCGGCGTCGGCTTCCGCTTCGAGAAGAGCTGACCCCCGGGGCCTTCCTCCCGGATCCGGCCGGGCCCGCGTGCTCCGCCGCGCCCGCTCACCGCGTCGTCCCCCTCCTCCGCCTGACGACCGGGCGCACCGGACCCCGCCCCCCGATCCGGCCTGATCCGGAAGAAAGGCCCCAGCCCATGCGCCGCCGCCTCATCCAGTCCACGCTCGCCGTGGTGCTCGTGGTGATCGCCGTCTTCGGGGTCTCCCTCGTCATCGTGGAGACCCGGACCATCACCAGCAGCGCCCAGGACCGGGTCGAGGCCGAGGCGCTGCGCCTGGTGGGCATCGTCGAGGCGAACGTCCTTGAGAAGAAGCCCAACGACCCCTCCACCCTCGCCGAGCAGCTCGACGCCGGCCACTTCGCGCGCATCACGATCCCCGGGCAGCCGGCCCTGGAAGTGGGCGTGTCGATCCCCGACAGCGTCGTGCGCGGCACCGCGCGCGGCGAACAGGGCGAGATCGTCGTCGTGGAGGAGGCCCGCGCCACCGTGACCAGGGAGGTCGTACGGACCCTGGCCGTCGTCGGCGCGGTGGCCCTGCTGGCCGTCGTGGCGGCCGTACTGCTCGCCGTACGGCAGGCGAACCGGCTGGCCTCCCCGCTCACCGACCTCGCCGAGACCGCGGAGCGGCTCGGCTCGGGCGACCCGCGGCCCCGGCACAAGCGTTACGGGGTACCCGAGCTCGACCGGGTCGCGGACGTGCTGGACTCCAGCGCCGAACGGATCGGCCGGATGCTCACCGCCGAGCGACGCCTCGCGGCCGACGCCTCCCACCAGCTGCGCACCCCGCTCACGGCGCTGTCGATGCGACTGGAGGAGATCACGGTCACCGACGACCTGGAGACCGTACGGGAAGAGGCCACGATCGCCCTGACCCAGGTCGAGCGGCTCACCGACGTGGTGCAGCGGCTGCTCACGAACTCGCGGGACCCGCGCACGGGCTCCGCGGTCCCCTTCGACCTCGACGAGGTCGTCAAACAGCAGGTGGAGGAGTGGCGGCCGGCCTACCGCAGCGCGGGACGGGCCATCGTGCGCTCCGGGAAGCAGGGCGTACGGGCCGTCGGCACCCCCGGCGCGGTCTCCCAGGTCCTGGCCACCCTCGTGGAGAACGCCCTGATGCACGGCGGCGGCACCGTCGCCCTGCGCACCAGGGTGATCGGCAACCAGGCGGTGCTGGAGGTCACGGACGAGGGCCCGGGTGTCCCGCCCGACCTCGGGAACCGCATCTTCGAGCGGGCCATCAGCGGCCGGAACTCCACCGGGATCGGCCTCGCGGTCGCCCGTGACCTCGCCGAGGCCGACGGCGGGCGCCTGGAGCTGCTCCAAACGCAGCCCCCGGTGTTCGCGCTGTTCCTCAGCCGTACGGCCCCGCCGCCCGCCGAGCGCGAGAAGACGGTGCGTTAGACCAGGACGGCTAGTTGTTCGCGGGCTCCGGCAGCGGCTCGGACCTGCGCTCCGGCCGGGGCAGCGGCGCCGGTGCCGCTTCGGCGGCGGGCGGGGGGACGGGCGGCAGGGCCTTGAAGACCCAGGTCCGGTACGACCAGAAGCGGAAGACGGTGGCCGTGCCGATCCCGATGAACTTGAAGACGTTGCTGGCGAGCGGGCCGTCCCAGCCGAAGCCGTAGGTGGCGGTGTAGAGCACGCCGTTCTCGATGACCAGGCCGAGCGCGCTGAAGCCGGCGAAGAGCGCCATTTCGCGGGTGCGGCCGCGCTGGGCGCGGTCCCGGTAGGCGAAGTAGCGGAAGCCGAGGTAGTTCGTGGCGATGGCCACGGTGGTGGCTATCACGCTCGCGCGGACCACCTGGAGGTCGGTGGTGCTGCGGATCAGGTTGAAGACACCCAGGTTGACCAGGACCCCCAGTCCGCCGACCGCCCCGAACTTGGCCACCTCGCGCACGAGGCCCCGTACGCGTGCGAGGACCGATCCGCGCTGCGTGGTCATCAGTAGGCCAGTCCTGTCGGTCACCGCCCCCTCACGGGGCGTCCGGTCTCCGTCAACCCACCCATGCTAAGTCTCCTCCCCGCGCTCCGTCTGTGCCTTCCCGCACCGTGCGACGCACGGCACACCGGGGGCGATGCCGGAGGGACACCCCCGGGGCCACGTCCGGATGGCGGAATACCGGCGGATACCCTGGAGGAGTGACGTTCCCGGTAGTCGGCATGGTCGGCGGCGGTCAGCTCGCCCGCATGACCCACGAGGCGGGTATCCCCCTCGGCATCAGATTCAAGCTCCTCAGTGACACACCACAGGACTCGGCGGCCCAGGTCGTGAGCGAGGTCGTCATCGGCGACTATCGCGACCTGGAGACGTTGCGTGCCTTCGCGCACGGCTGTGACGTGATCACCTTCGACCACGAGCATGTACCCACGGAGCACCTTCGGGCCCTGGAAGCGGACGGCATCCCCGTCCGCCCGGGGCCCGACGCCTTGGTACACGCCCAGGACAAGGGGGTGATGCGCGCCAAACTCGACGAGATCGGCGCGCCCAGCCCCCGCCACCGGATCGTGAGCGATCCGGCGGACGTGACCGCCTTCGCGGACGAGGTGGGCGGCTTCCCCGTCATCCTCAAGACCGTGCGCGGCGGCTACGACGGCAAAGGGGTGTGGTTCGTCCGCACCCCGCAGGACGCCGAGGCCCCGTTCAAGGCGGGCGTCCCGGTCCTCGCCGAGGAGAAGGTGGACTTCGTCCGCGAGCTCGCGGCGAACATCGTCCGCTCCCCGCACGGGCAGGCGGTCGCCTATCCCGTCGTCGAGTCCCGCCAGGTGGACGGGGTCTGCGACACGGTGATCGCTCCCGCGCCGGACCTCTCCGAGGAGCTGGCCGGCGAGGCCCAGGCCCTCGCCCTGCGCATCGCGCAGGAACTCGGCGTGACCGGTCACCTGGCCGTGGAGCTGTTCGAGACCACCGATGGCCGGATCCTCGTCAACGAACTGGCGATGCGTCCGCACAACAGCGGTCACTGGACCCAGGACGGGGCCGTGACCTCCCAGTTCGCCAACCACGTGCGCGCGGTCCTGGACCTGCCGCTGGGCGACCCGCGCGCCCGCGCCCCGTGGACCGTCATGGCGAACGTGCTGGGCGGGGACTACCCCGACATGTACGCGGCCTACCTGCACTGCATGGCCCACGACCCCCAGCTGAAGATCCACATGTACGGCAAGGACGTGAAACACGGTCGCAAGGTCGGCCACGTCAACACCTACGGCGACGACCTGGACGATGTGCTGGAGCGCGCACGCCACGCCGCCGACTACCTCAGAGGAACGGTCACGGAATGAGCACCACCGCCGCAGGCCCCGTCATCGGCATCGTCATGGGGTCCGACTCGGACTGGCCCGTGATGGAGGCCGCCGCCCAGGCCCTCGACGAGTTCGAGATCCCCTACGAGGTCGACGTCGTCTCCGCCCACCGGATGCCGCGCGAGATGATCGAGTACGGGGAGCAGGCCGCCGAGCGCGGCCTGAAGGCGATCATCGCGGGCGCGGGCGGAGCCGCCCACCTGCCCGGCATGCTCGCCTCGGTCACCCCGCTGCCGGTCATCGGCGTGCCGGTGCCGCTGAAGCACCTCGACGGCATGGACTCCCTGCTGTCGATCGTCCAGATGCCGGCCGGGGTTCCCGTCGCCACCGTCTCGGTCGCCGGCGCGCGCAACGCGGGCCTGCTGGCCGTACGGATGCTGGCCGCCCACGACACGGAGCTGCTGGCCCGGATGCGCGACTTCCAGCAGGAGCTCCGCGACCAGGCCACCGAGAAGGGCAAGCGGCTGCGCACCAAGGTCGCGAACTCGGAGTCCTTCGGGTTCGGCAAGTGAGCGCGGCGCAGCGCCTGGCGGAGGCGCGCGAGCTGCTGGCCGAGCACCCCGTCGTGGACGGTCACAACGACCTGCCCTGGGCGCTGCGCCAGCAGGTGCGCTACGACCTCGCGCAGCGGGACATCGCGGGCGACCAGTCCGCACACCTGCACACCGACATCCCCCGGCTGCGCGCCGGGGGGGTCGGGGCCCAGTTCTGGTCGGTCTACGTCAGGTCCGACTACGCGGGCGACGAAGCGGTCAGCGCCACCCTGGAGCAGATCGACGCCGTGGCCCAGCTGATCGACCGCTATCCCGGCGACCTGGTGCGGGCGCTGACGGCGGACGACATGGAGCAGGCCCGAGCCGGCGGCCGGATCGCCTCGCTGATGGGCGCCGAGGGCGGCCACTCCATCAACAACTCGCTCGCCACGCTGCGCGCCCTGCACCGGCTGGGCGTGCGGTACATGACGCTCACCCACAACGACACCATCGACTGGGCGGACTCGGCGACCGACGAGCCCCGGCACGGCGGCCTGACCGCATTCGGCCGTGAGGTCGTCCGCGAGATGAACCGCGTCGGCATGCTGGTGGACCTCTCGCACGTCGCCGAGACGACGATGCGGGACGCCCTCGCCGTCTCGTCCGCGCCGGTGGTCTTCTCGCACTCCTCGGCGCGCGCGGTCTGTGACCACCCGCGCAACATCCCCGACGACGTGCTGGCGCTGCTTGCGGCCAATGGCGGGGTGGCGATGGCCACCTTCGTGCCGAAGTTCATCCTGCCGGAGGCGGTCGAGTGGACCCTCGCCGCGGACGAGAACCTGCGGACGCACGGCTTCCACCACCTGGACACCACCCCCGCGGCGATGGCCCTGCACCGGGCGTTCGAGGCGGACCGCCCGCGGCCGGTGGCCACGGCCGCCACCGTGGCCGACCACCTGGACCACATGCGGGAGGTGGCCGGCGTCGACCACATCGGCATCGGCGGGGACTACGACGGGACGGCCTTCACCCCGTCCGGCCTGGACGACGTGGCCGGCTATCCGAACCTGGTCGCCGAACTCCTGGCGCGCGGCTGGTCCAGGGCCGACCTGGCGAAGCTGACCTGGTCCAACGCGGTCCGCGCGCTGCGCGACGCGGAAGCGGTGGCGCGCGACCTGTCGGCGACCCGGGGACCGTCGAACGCGGTGATCTAGGGCCCGTCCGGCAGATCGGGGGGCGGGCGCGCCGCCGGGTTCGCCGGGCCGCGGCACCGGTGCGGAACGGCCCCCGTCACCGCCCCAGTGCGGTGACGGGGTGTGACCGAGGTTCACTCGAACGCCGCACCTACCGGGCGTCCGCGGCGTGGCACGTGTCACGGTGTCAGCACCTCTCCCTGCTGCCGCCGAGACCGGAGCGAACGCCATGGCCGACCTGCAGGATGAACCCCACTCCGCGGGCATCGGGGCCCAGGACCTCCCGGCCCCCGCCGGACCCGAGACGAGGGCGAGCGCTCTCGAACGGGCCGCCGCGCTGCTGTCCGCCCACCCCGTGGCCGACGGGTGCAACACCCTGGTGTGGACCCTGCGTCAGAGCCCGTACCACGACATCGAGACCTCCGAAGCGGGCGTCGACACCGACATCCCGCGGCTGCGCGCGGGGGGAGTGGGGGCCCAGTTCTGGTCCCTGCTCGTGCCGCCGGAGGCCCCGTCCCGCGAGGACGCGGCCGGCGACTGGGCGGTCGCCGACACCCTGGAGCAGATCGATGCCGCGCTGTCCCTGGTCCGCCGCTACCCCGACAGCCTCCGCCTCGCGCTCAGCGCCGACGACATGGCGGACGCCCGCAACCGCGGCCGCATCGCCTCGTTCCTCGGCCCCGTGCCGGGCCGGACGCTGACCGGTTCGCTGGGCGCGCTGCGCGCCTTTCACGCGCTGGGCGTACGGGCCCTGGCGCCGGCGGGAGCGCCCTGGGCGCAGGAGACGCTGACGGCCTTCGGTCACGAGGTCGTGCGGGAGGCGAACCGGCTGGGGATCCTGCTGGACCTCACGGGATGCGTGCCGGCGGTGGGCCGCCGGCTCACGGAGGCATCCAAGGCTCCGGTGGTCATCTCGAACACGGCGGCTGCGGCGCTGAACCCGCATCCGGGGAACGTACCCGACGAGGTGCTCGCCCTGCTGCGCGAGGCGAACGGCCTCGCGATGGTCACCTTCGACGCCGCGCGCACCGGGGACTCCCTGCACGCGGTGGCGGACCACCTCGACCACGTACGGGCGGTCGCGGGCCCCGAGGGCGTCGGACTGGGAGCGGCCTTCGGAACCGAGCCGCCGGGCCCCCGCCCGACCGGTCTGACCGACCCCTCGGGCTATCCGCGGCTGATCGCGGAACTCCTGGACCGCGGCTGGCCGGAGTCCGATCTCGCCCTGCTCACCTGGGGCAACGCCCTCCGCGTGGTCCGCGACGCGGAATTCACCGCGCGCCGCCACCCCGGCCCCACCGCCCCCGTCTAGAGCCTGGCCGGCAGATCAAGGCGCGGTACTCGGGCACCCCCCGGCGACGCCTCCGGGCCCGGGGGTACGCGTCCGGGGCGCGCGTCCGGGGGCACGCGCCGGGCCGGGCGGACCCGCGCAGCCTCCCCGCAGGGGTCAGGCCCGGGGCCGGCCCATCGCCCGGTAGGTCCAGCCGGCGGCACGCCACCGCACCGGGTCCAGCGCGTTGCGACCGTCCAGCACGAGCCGGTCGGTGACGACGGAGGCGAGCTCCGCCGGGTCGAGGTCGCGGAACTCGCGCCACTCGGTGAGGTGGAGGACCACCTCCGCGCCCCGGGCCGCCGCGAGCGCGGAGTCCGCGTACCCGAGGGTCGGGAAGACCTGCCGGGCGTTGTCCATGCCCTTGGGGTCGTAGACGGTGACCTGGCCGCCCTGCAGGTGGATCTGGCCCGCCACGTTCAGGGCGGGCGAGTCGCGCACGTCGTCCGAGTCGGGCTTGAAGGTGGCGCCGAGTACGGCGACCCGCTTGCCGAGGAAGGACCCGCCGACGGCCTCGCGGGCCAGCTCCACCATGTGGCCGCGCCGCCGCATGTTGATGGAGTCCACCTCGCGCAGGAAGGTCAGTGCCTGGTCCGCGCCGAGCTCGCCTGCGCGGGCCATGAAGGCCCGGATGTCCTTGGGCAGGCAGCCGCCGCCGAAGCCGATTCCGGCGCGCAGGAACTTCGCGCCGATCCGCTCGTCGTAGCCGATGGCCTCCGCCAACTTGACCACGTCACCGCCGGCGGCCTCACAGACCTCCGCCATCGCGTTGATGAAGGAGATCTTGGTGGCGAGGAAGGAGTTGGCGGCGGTCTTCACCAGCTCGGAGGTCGGGAAGTCGGTGACGACCAGCGGGGACCCCTCCGACACGGGGGTTTCGTACACCTCGCGCAGCAGCTTCTCGCCGCGCTCGCCCTGGACGCCGATGACGATCCGGTCGGGGTGCAGGGTGTCCTGGACGGCGAAGCCCTCCCGAAGGAACTCCGGGTTCCAGGCCAGCTCCACGCCGTCGCCCGCCGGGGCCAGCTCCGTCAGCTTCGCCGCCAGCCGCTGCGCGGAACCGACCGGCACCGTGGACTTGCCCACGACCAGCACCGGTCGCGTCAGGTGCGGGGCCAGCGAGGCCATCGCGGAGTCGACGTAGGACATGTCGCACGCGTACTCGCCGTGCTTCTGCGGAGTGTTCACGCAGACGAAGTGGACGTCGCCGAAGGCGCCCACCTCCTCGTAGGAGGTGGTGAACCGCAGCCGCCCGGTCGAGCCGGGCAGTCCGGCCACGTGCTTGGCCAGGAGTTCCTCCAGGCCGGGCTCGTACATCGGCACCCGGCCCGCGGCCAACATCTCGATCTTCTCCGGCACCACGTCCAGGCCCAGCACCTCGAAGCCCAGCTCCGCCATCGCCGCGGCGTGGGTCGCGCCGAGGTAGCCGGTGCCGATCACAGTGATCCTGAGGGGGGCCATGGGTGCTCCAGAGGTGCGGGGCCGTGTGCGGCCACTGAGCATAGTCGGGCCGACACACGGGGAGGTTCCCCAGGAGCACCGTCTCTGTCACGCAGCTCACGTGGCCTTTCCATATCGCCATCCGTGACCGGGACACTAAACTTGGGTTACTTAACGGTAGTTAGCATCACGTATCGCGTATCACCCTGGGGAGTGAGAGATCTTGGCGGGTTCTGCCGACTTCGACCTGTACCGCCCGGCCGAGGAGCACGACATGCTCCGCGAGTCGGTCCGCTCGCTCGCCGAGGCGAAGATCCTGCCGTTCGCAGCCGCCGTCGACGAGGAGTCCCGCTTCCCGCAGGAGGCCCTCGACGCGCTGGTCGCCAACGACCTGCACGCCGTCCACGTGCCCGAGAGCTACGGCGGTGCGGGCGCCGACGCCCTCGCCACCGTGATCGTGATCGAGGAAGTGGCCCGCGTCTGCGCCTCCTCCTCCCTCATTCCGGCCGTGAACAAGCTCGGCTCCCTCCCGGTGATCCTCTCCGGCTCCGAGGAGCTCAAGGCCAAGTACCTCGGCCCGCTCGCCAAGGGCGACGCGATGTTCTCGTACGCCCTCTCCGAGCCGGACGCGGGCTCCGACGCCGCCGGCATGAAGACCCGCGCCGTCCGCGACGGGGACTTCTGGGTGCTCAACGGCGTCAAGCGCTGGATCACCAACGCGGGCGTCTCCGAGTACTACACGGTCATGGCCGTCACCGACCCCGAGAAGCGCTCCAAGGGCATCAGCGCCTTCGTCGTCGAGAAGTCCGACGAGGGCGTGTCCTTCGGCGCCCCGGAGAAGAAGCTCGGCATCAAGGGCTCCCCGACCCGCGAGGTCTACCTCGACAACGTCCGGATCCCCGCCGACCGCATGATCGGCGCCGAGGGCACCGGCTTCGCCACCGCGATGAAGACCCTCGACCACACCCGCATCACGATCGCCGCCCAGGCGCTCGGCATCGCCCAGGGCGCCCTGGACTACGCCAAGGGCTACGTCCAGGAGCGCAAGCAGTTCGGCAAGCCGATCGGCGACTTCCAGGGCGTGCAGTTCATGCTCGCGGACATGGCCATGAAGATCGAGGCCGCCCGCCAGCTGACCTACGCGGCCGCCGCCAAGTCCGAGCGCGTCGACTCCGACCTGACCTTCTTCGGTGCCGCGGCCAAGTGCTACGCCTCCGACGTGGCCATGGAGGTCACCACGGACGCCGTCCAGCTCCTCGGCGGCTACGGCTACACCCGTGACTACCCGGTGGAGCGCATGATGCGCGACGCCAAGATCACGCAGATTTATGAAGGCACGAACCAGGTTCAGCGGATCGTCATGGCGAGGAACCTGCCGTAGCCGCAGGGCTCCGGCCGGCGTGAACCAGGACGACCCCCGGCCACGGCCGGGGGTCGTCCTGTGCGGGATCCGCCGCGGCGGAGCGCCCCTCGGGCTCGCCGTCGCCGGGTTCGTCCCGGTACGGGGCGCCTGCGGAGGGACCGGCTCCGGGCGGCCCGGGCGGCAACTGCCCGCCCCCGCCGGTCCGTTCACTCCCTGGCAGGGTGAACACCCGGTCATTCCATGACATACCGAGCGCGGAGCCCGTGCGGTGCGCGCGCAGTTCGACACATCCGGCACCGGCCTGAGGGCGCCCCCGGATGGGCTAAATTTGGACCTTCGTACGCCGGAATCGGTTGGGGAGAACGCAATGACGGAAGCGATCCTGCTGGTCGGCGGACAGGGGACACGGCTGCGTCCCGTGACGGTGAACACGCCCAAGCCCATGGTCCCCACGGCAGGCGTCCCGTTCCTCGCGCACCAGATAGCCAGGGCCGCCGCCGCCGGTGTCACCCACATCGTCATGGCCACCTGCTACCTCGCCGAGGTCTTCGAGCCCTACTTCGGGGACGGTTCCGATTTCGGTCTCGGCCTGGAGTACGTGGTCGAGGACGAGCCCCTGGGAACCGGCGGCGCCATCCGCAACGCCGGGCAGCGCCTGACCGGCGGCCCCGACTCCTCCGTCCTCGTCTTCAACGGCGACATCCTCACCGGCCTGGACATCCGCGGCCTCGTGGACGCGCACGAGGCGGCCGACGCCGACGTCTCCCTGCACCTGGTGCGGGTCGAGGACCCGCGTGCGTTCGGCCTCGTCCCCACCGATCCCGACGGGCGGGTGCTCGCCTTCACCGAGAAGCCGCAGACGCCCGAGGAGATCATCACCGACCAGATCAACGCCGGCTGCTACGTCTTCCGCCGCAGCGTCATCGACGCCATCCCGGCCGGCCGGCCGGTCTCCGTCGAGCGCGAGACCTTCCCGGGCCTGCTCGCCTCCGGTGCCACGCTGCACGGAGTCACCGAGAACACCTACTGGATGGACCTCGGCAAGCCCGAGTCCATCATCCAGGCCTCGTCCGACCTCGTCCGCGGCGTCGTCCCCTCCCCGGCCGTTCCCGGCCGCCGCGGCGAGTCCCTGGTGCTGCCCGGCGCGCAGGTCGCCGCCGGAGCCAAGCTGTCGGGCGGCACCGTCGTCGGCGCCGGCGCCCGGATCGAGGCCGGTGCGGACGTCCAGGGCACCATCGTGCTCGGCGACGCGTTCATCGGCCCCGACGCGCAGGTGAACGCCAGCCTGATCGGCGCCCGCGCCCGTGTGGGTGCGCGGACCGTGCTGGACGGCGTCGTCGTCGGTGACGGCGCCGTCGTCGGCGCCGACAACGAACTGCGGGCCGGTGCCCGGGTGTGGTGCGAGGCGGAGCTGCCCGCCGCCGCCATCCGCTTCTCCCCGGACGCCTGAAGCCCGGCCCGGGGAGGCGGACGGGTCGCCGCCGCGGTCAGTTGCCGCGGACGGTGACCTTCTCGTCGTTCTGGATCTGCTTCACCAGCTGCTGCACCTTCGCCTTGTCCCAGACGAGGTTGCCGCCGCGCTGGCCGGAGATCGGGATGTTCATCGACACACCGTCACCACCGTTGACGCCCTTCATCGCGAAGAACATCTGGCCCATGTCGTACAGGCTCATGTCCTTGTCGACGATGAGGGTGTCCAGGCCTGCACCGAGCATCGGGTAGAGCGCGAACGGGTTCAGGATCGTGGAGGGGGTCGCGGCCTGGTTGGCGAGCGCCGCCAGGAACTTCTGCTGGTTCTTCGTCCGCTGGAGGTCCGACTCGGCGAAGGCGTAGCGGGTCCGTACGAAGGCCAGCGACTGCTCGCCGTTCAGCGTCTGCCTGCCCGCCTTGAAGTCGGCGCCCGACTTCTCGTCCTTGAAGCCCTGCTCGATGTCGAGTTCGACGCCGCCCAGCGCGTCCACGATGTTCGCGAAGCCGGCGAATCCGATCTCCGCGTAGTGGTCGATCCGCAACCCCGTGTTGTGCTCGACCGTCCGCACCAGCAGCTCGGGGCCGTCCTCCGCGTACGCCGCGTTCAGCTTGACCCGCCGCCCCGTCCCGGCGAACTTCTTGCCGGACTCGGAGCCGACGAAGGAGGGGATCTCCACGTCCGAGTCGCGCGGCAGCGAGACCATCGTGTTCCCGCTGGAGCACTTCGCCAGGATCATCATCGAGTCGGTCCGCTTGCCCTCGGCCGAGCCGGTGTGGAGCTTCTTCTTCTCCTCGTCGGACATGCCCTCACGGCTGTCCGAGCCCACGATCAGGTACGTCGTGCAGTCGCCCTCCTTCGGCCGCTCGATGACCTTGGAGAGGTCCACCTCGCGGCGCACCTTGGAATCGGCCCAGAAGTAGGTGGAGACGGACGTCACGAGGAGCGCGGAGCCCAGCACGATCGAGCCGATCTTGATGCGCTTGCGCCAGTCCGGGGCCGGACCGGGCGCGCGCCCGGGGCCTGCGGGGCCCGACGGTCCGCCGGGACCCTGCGGCCGGCCCGGGGCGCCGCCCGAGGGCGAGCCGTACACCTGGCCGGTGTTGTAGCCGCTGTCGAAACCGCCGTACGCGTCATGGCCGCCGGCCTGCTGCTGGGGGACGCCGGGCGGCGGCCCGGCCGGGCGCTGCGGCCGCGGCGGCGCGGGCTGCGGGGGCCTGGGCGGCTGCTGGGGCTGCCGCTGGATGTGCCGCATCCGCTGCACGCCTTCGGGCTGCGGACGCGCGCTGCCGCGTCCGTAGGCGTCGTCACGACCTTCTGGCCAGTCATTCATGGGCCAAGGATGCCCGGCCGGGCAGCGCCTCCGACAGCCCGGGGGAGATTCCGTACCGGTGCTGTTGCAGAGCTGATGCCTCCACGACCCAACTAAGGTGTCCGTATGACACAGATACCGGGCGAGCTGCCCGGGAAGCCGACCGCCGCCTCCCGGACGACCCTCAGCCACATCATGACCGCCAACGACACCAACCTCCTCGGCACGGTGCACGGTGGCGTCATCATGAAGCTGGTCGACGACGCCGCAGGCGCCGTGGCGGGCCGTCACTCCGGCGGTGCGGCGGTCACCGCCTCCATGGACGAGATGGCCTTCCTCGCCCCCGTGCGGGTGGGTGACCTCGTCCACGTGAAGGCCCAGTGCAACTGGACCGGCCGCTCCTCCATGGAGATCGGTGTGCGCGTCCTGGCCGAGCGGTGGAACGAGTCCACCCCCGCCACCCAGGTCGGCAGCGCCTACCTGGTCTTCACCGCGGTGGACTCCGACGGCAAGCCCCGCCGGGTCCCGCCGGTGCTCCCGGAGACGGAGCAGGACGAGCGCCGCTACCAGGAGGCCCAGATCCGCCGCACCCACCGGCTCGCCCGCCGCCAGGCCATCGTGGCCCTGCGCGAGGAGCGCGCCGCCCAGGGCTTCGACGACTGACCTGCGACGACTGAGCTCCCGGGGCCCGTACGGCGCGGGCCCGGGACGGCGGCGCCCGCGGACCCTCCGGGGTCTCCGGCGGCCCGGGGCGGGAGCCTCCTCAGCCGCCGCAGACCACCTGGTCGCCGCTGACGACACCGAGGGAGCCCTGGTAGGGGTCCTCCGCGCGCACCGGCACCACCTTGCGGTAGTCGGTGCCCGCGATCACGGTGACCGTCCGGCCCTGCCCGGCGACCGCCCGCAGCTCACTGCCCGGGAGCGCCGTCGCCACCGACCGCGCCGAGCGGTCCCAGCGGGGGTCGTAGGTGATCACCGTGCGCTTGACGTCGCGGCTCGCGCCGTTGCCCGGGGCCCGCGTGGTGTCGAAACCGGTGGCGCGCAGCGCGGAGTCGACGCGCCCGCCCAGCCCGTCGATCCGGGTCCCGTTCTCCACCTGGACCCGGACCTGCGCGGGGGGTACATCCACCGGTACCGCCGCGGGGCGGCCGGCGGCCCCCTTCCCGGTCCGGGCCGGGGCCAGCGGCCGGTCCTCGCGCAGCGCCTCGAAGAGCTTGGCGGCCTTCGGCTCGTCCCACTTCACGGTGGACCCGATGCCCTTGACGCGGAAGGAGGGGCTGCCGATCGGCACCGAGGCGAACTCGGAGGAGGAGGGGGTGAAGCCCCGCATCGCCTGCCCGAGCGCCAGCAGCTGTTCCGAGCCGAAGCCCCGGTCGGCGCGGACCGAGCCCAGCAGGGTGGAACTGAGCTCCTTGAACTTGACCGGGTTCAGCAGCACCCCGCCGGCGGTCGCCTGCTTGATCAGCGCGGCGACGAACCGCTGCTGGCGCTGCATCCGGCCGAGGTCGGAGGCACCGTCGACATGGCGCGAGCGCACGTACTGAAGGGCCTGCCCGCCGGTCAGCCGATGGGTGCCGGGCAGCAGGTCGAGGCCGGTGTTCGGGTCGCGCATGGTCTTGGCGGTGCAGATCTCCACGCCGCCCATGGCGTCGACCGTCTTCATGAAGCTGGTGAAGTCGACCTCCAGGTAGTGGTCGATCTTCACCCGGGTCATGTTCTCGACCGTCCGCACGGTGAGGTTGGGCCCGCCCTCCGCGTACGCCGCGTTCAGCCGCACGGGGTGCGGCTTGTGCTCCTTGCCGGTGACGAGGTCATGGTGCGCGGGCACCTCGGCGTAGCTGTCGCGGGGCAGGCTGACGACGCTCGCCCGCTCCTTGTCCGCCGACAGGTGCACCAGCATGATCGTGTCCGTGCAGTGGCAGGGCGCCCCGCCCAGGCGGTACTCGCGCTTCTCCTCGGGGCTGATCTTCTCCCGGCCGTCGGTGCCCACCAGCAGGAAGTTGATGCCGTGTCCGGCCTGCGGGCGGTTCTTCATGTCCTTGAACGGGTCCACCCGCTCGATCCCGGTGTCCAATCCGGTCATCACGGCGTGCCCGATGGCCCCGGAGCCCAGCACCGCCACCGACAGCCCGGCCGCGATCCGCAGCCCCCAGCGGGGCCGGCCCTCCCGGGGCCGGGCCGGTCCGCCGCCGCCGCGCCGCACGCGCTGCGGCCGGGGCGGGCCGGCGGGACGGATGGGGCGGTGCGGTTGGGGCACGGTGGACACCTCCGCGGGAGCACAGGGATACCGGTCGAAGGACGGGCCGGCCTTCGGGTGGCTCAGCCGGCTGATTCGACAGAACAGTAGGCCCATACGATCAGCCTCTGTCCTTACCGGTCGCTCGGCGCGCACCCGGTTCCCCCGTACGCGGTAACGTGACACCGATACCCGACCTTGAAGGACCACATGCCCGCCCAGCAGCCCGCAGTCTCGGTGATCATGCCGGTGCTCGACGAGGAGCACTACCTCCGCGAGTCCGTCCGCCACATCCTGGAACAGGAGTACGCGGGCGAGATGGAGGTGGTGATCGCACTCGGGCCGTCCACGGACCGCACCGACGAGATCGCCGCCGAACTCGTCGCCGAGGATCCCCGAGTCCACACCGTCCCGAATCCCACCGGCCGGACCCCGGCGGCGCTCAACGCCGCGATCAAGGCCTCGCGTCACCCGATCGTGGTACGCGTCGACGGCCACGGCATGCTCTCACCGAACTACATCGCCACCGCCGTCCGCCTTCTGGAGGAGACCGGTGCGCAGAACGTCGGCGGGATCATGCACGCCGAGGGCGAGAACGCCTGGGAGGAGGCCGTCGCCGCCGCGATGACCTCGAAGATCGGCGTCGGTAACGCCCCCTTCCACACCGGTGGTCGGGCCGGCCCGGCCGAGACCGTCTACCTCGGCGTCTTCCGCCGCGAGGCGCTGGAGCAGCAGGGCGGCTACAACGAGGAGTTCATCCGCGCCCAGGACTGGGAGCTGAACTTCCGCATCCGCGAAGCCGGCGGGCTGATCTGGTTCTCGCCCGAGCTGAAGGTCCAGTACCGTCCGCGCCGCTCGGTCAGGGCGCTGGCCAAGCAGTACAAGGACTACGGCCGGTGGCGGCACGTGGTGGCCCGCTACCACTCGGGCTCCATCAACCTGCGCTACCTGGCCCCGCCGGCCCTCGTCTGTGCGATCGCCGCGGGCGTGGTCGTGGGTGTGACCGTCAGCCCGCTGGGCTTCGCCGTGCCGGCCGGCTACCTCGCGGCCATCGCCGCGGGCTCCGTCCCGGCGGGCAGGGGGCTGTCGCCGAAGGCCCGGGTGCAGATCCCCCTCGCCCTGGCGACCATGCACCTGTCCTGGGGCTTCGGCTTCCTGACCAGCCCGCGCGCCCTGGCCGACAAGCTCATCGCGAGCCGCCGCCCGGCCGTTGCCCCCGGTGTCCCGCAGGCCTGAGGCACAGCAGGTCCTGTCGTCGAAGCAGCGCCGTCCGGGCGGGACTTCGACGGCAGGGACCGAGGGGCCCGGCGGGGAGAGCGCGCTCGTGCGCGGCCTCCCCACCGGGCCCCTCCTGTGTGCCCGCTACCAGGTGAAGCCGGGCTGGACCGCCATGCAGGCCTGGTCGTTGTCGCCGTTGAGCGCGTGGGCGGAGTCCGGCGCCTTGGTCGGGGCCGGCGGCGGCGGGGTGGGCGTGGCGCCGGTCCGCCAGTCCTTGCCGACGAACACGACGATCCCGGCGACCTGGTCGGACCTCTGCACCGAGCCGGCGGGCAGGCCGAGCGCGGTGGCCACGGCGGCCGCGTCGGCCGCCTGGGCGTCGGTGGCGTAGCGGACCACCGAGGTGTCCTCGGCGCCCGTCCGGTTGTCGGCGACGGCCTTGGTGAAGCCCTTGCCGGTGAGCAGGGCGGCGACCTCGCTCGCCCGGCCCTTCGCGACGGACTGGGCGCCGTCCTTGCCCCCGGTCGCGTTCCGGACGGCCACCGCGATCTTCGCGGGCGGCGCGGTCGTGGCGGCGGCCGCCGGTGCCGAGGTCGCCGGCTGGGCCGGGGCGGAGGGCGACGCGGGCGTGCCCGGGGTCGCGGTGGCCGCCGGGTTGCCCGAGCCCTGGCCGTCGAGGGGGATGTCCTCGCGGACCATCCGGAACAGGTCCTCGGCCTCGCCCGGCTTGGGCTCGACACGGCCGTCCAGGCCGGGCTTGGAGCTGTAGACCCAGGGCATGGTGGTCATGGTGATCCGGCCCGGCGGGACCTTCTTCAGCTCCATGCTGAGGTCGAACAGTTTGTCGATCTTGTTCAGGCCGGTGTCCACCACCATCGCCTCGATCGCCGCCTGGGCCAGGCTGTTGAGCTTGACCGGGTTGCTGAGCTTGGCGTTCTTGCGGAACTCCCGGGCCATCGAGTTCATGTACTGGTGCTGGGCGTGGGTACGGCCTATGTCGGTGCCGTCCTCGAAGCCGTACCGGGTGCGCAGCCACTGCAGGGCCGTCTCGCCCTGGATGACGCTCGTGCCCTTGGGCAGCTTCAGGCCGGAGCCCTTGCCGTCCCGGGTGCGGGAGTGCACGTTCTGCTCGACGCAGACCGGGACACCGCCGATGGCGTCGGCCATGCGGACCACGCCCTTGAAGTCGATCATCATGAAGTGATCGATGGGGATCTTGGTCAGTTCGGTCCAGGCGGCGACCGTGCAGCCCGGCCCACCGCGCTGGATCGACTCGTTCGTCTGGACGAGGCCCTTGCTGGCCGGGTGCACCGTCCCGCCCGGCTCGGTGCACTTGGGCATCATCAGCATCGTGTCGCGGGGCATCGAGACCACGGACATGTTGCTGCGGTCCGCGGACAGGTGCACCAGCATCTGGACGTCCGCGAGCGGCGGGCCGTCGAAGGTGTCCCTGGCTCCGCCGAGGGCCTGGTTCTCCGCGTCGTCGCGCGCGTCGGAACCGATGAGCAGGATGTTCAGCGGGGTCTGCCCGAAGGCGTTGGGCTTGGAACCGCCCAGCTTGTTCTCGCCGAGGTTCAGCGCGTCCGTCTGGATGCTGCCGTTCAGGTGCCGGTAGTAGAGGTAGCCGGCCGCCGCCGTCCCGAGTATGAGCAGGGACAGGATCGCGGAGACCCAGCGCAGCACGCGCCGGCGGCTCCTCGCGGGGGGACGGGTGCCGGCCGTGCGGGTCGGATCCGAGCCGTTCCGCTGGCGGGGCACCGTGCCGGGCGCGCCGGCCCCGCCGTCGGGTATGTCCCCGTCGGCCTGGGCGCCCGCCCCCTCCTCCCGCACGTCGCTGTGCCTCACGCGCATCCCCCTCAAAGGTCCTACTTGGTCATGGGTGTCCCGGTGCGACCGGGCACGTACCGCTACTTGGCGCAGACGGACTTGTCGGCCTGCGCCTGCTGGACGTCCTTGGACAGCTCCTGCGGCACCGGCGGCGCCAGCGGGGAACCCGCCTGCTGGAAGTCCGGACCCAGGGTCAGCTTCATCGGGGTCTTCGCCGCCGCGTCCGCCGTGCCCATCTTCAGCGCGGTGGCCGGGAGTCCCAGGGCGTCCGCGAGCGCGCGGGCCTGGGCGGCCTGGTTGGGGGCGTACTCCAGCTGCGTGGCGTCCACCTTCGACGGGGCGTTGCCCTCGTTGCTGGCCTTTGACATCCCCTTGGTGTTCTGCAGCCAGTTCAGCGTGCCGGAGGCGGCGCCCTTGGGGCCGCCGCCGTTGTAGATGTTCACCCGTACGTCCCCGGCGGGCGCCCGGTCGCCCTGGAGCAGCGCGTCCTGCTTGGCCTTCGCGTCGGCGTCGGCCGCGTCCTTGGCGGCCTGCTCCTTCTTCTCGACCTCCGTGAGCGAGACGTCCCCCCGGATCATCTGCAACAGGGGATCGGCCAGCGCCTTGTTGACCACCACGGTCGCCTTGCGGTTCGCGGGCTCGGCCGGGTTGTCAAGGACCGGCAGGGTGGTGAAGGTGATGTTCTTGAGGTCGATGTCCTTCAACTCGCTGGCGAGATCGGTGAGTTTGCCGATGGAACCCAAGCCCGGGTCCACGGTCAGCGACTTGGTGGCCGCCTCCGCCAGCGAGAAGAACTTCTTCGGACTGGTCAGCGTCTCCTTGGACTTCATCTCGCGCATCATCGAACCGAGGAACTGCTGCTGGGTCTTGATGCGGTCCAGGTCGCTCTGGTTGCCGAAGGCGTGCCGGGTCCGCACGAAGGCCAGCGCCTGCTCGCCCTCCAGCCGGTGCTCGCCCTCGGGGAGCTTCAGCTTGGAGTCCTTGTCGTCGACGGCCTTCTCCAGGCACACGGGCACGCCGCCCACCGCGGTGCTCAGGGTCTTCACCGCGTTGAAGTCGACCATCATGAAGTTGTCGACCTCGATGCCGGTGACCTCCTTGACCGTGCGCATCGTGCAGCCCGCGTCGCGGCCCTCCTGGCCCAGGCTGGTGTTGAAGCGCGTGCCCTTCGTGCCGCGGATGGTCTTGGTGGTGCCGTCCGGCTGCTTCGTCGGGCAGTCGGGGATGTTGGTGATCAGGTCGCGGGGGATGGACAGCGCGGTGGCGTTGGAGCGGTCCTTGGCGATGTGGAAGAGGATCGTGGTGTCGGCGTGGCCGACGCTGTCCTTGTCGCCGTACCCCTCGTTGCCCGCACCGCTGCGCTTGTCGGTGCCGATGACCAGGATGTTGATGGCCTGGTCCTTCTTGAACCCGCCGGTGCCCGCGCCCGCGATGTCGGTGACGCTGAGGTTGCCGTTGAGGTGGTCGTAGTAGAGGTACGCGGCGGCGGCGCCGCCGACCAGCAGCAGGGCCAGGCTGCCGCTGGTGATCAGCAGGGCCTTCTTGCGCCGTCCGCCACCGCCGCCGCCCTTGCGCGAGCGGCCGCTCCTGCGGCCGCCGGGCGGGGCGTCGCCACGGCGCGGCTTGGGTACGCCGGGGGAGGGCGCGGTGGGGGCGGTGGGGGCCGACGAGGATCTACGGGGCGCGGCGACCTTGGGTCGCTCTCGCGCTGCGGAGTCGTTCAGTTGCAGCTCGTAGTGGCCGGTGCGGGGATTGAGCACCCACTGGTCTGCGGGGTCGATCTCGTCCGCCCGCCCACGGCTTTGCGCATCCACGGTTGCTCGAATCCTCCGTCGGGTGCCTCGCGACGCGCCTCCCCAAGGCGCACGGTCAACGATCCGGCTGGTGGTACCCGGTCTCCGGTCCGGCCGGGCACCGGATCGCTCACCTTATCCGTCCTGTTCGGCCGCAAACCATGGTGGTGACACATTCCACTGCCCTTATAACGGGGTGAACAGCCCATTCCACTCGGTCCGGTCGCCGGCTTTTGGATTGCTTTACCGGCACCCGGTGTGCCCTGCGGTCGTTCCTGTGAAGGTAGGGATGGGCGCGGAGGGGGTCGGGGTTCCCTCGCCGGCCGAATTCCCTTCCGGAGCGGCGTCCGTTGCCGTCGCGGCCGGGGTCGGGGCGGCGTTCCCGGGGGTCCGAGGCCGCGCCGAGGCCGTCGCCCCGGGCGGGGTCACCGTCAGCGGCCCGTCCTCCCTCAGCTGTCGGAACAGTCGCCCGGCGTCGGGCTCCACCAGTTCGTCCCGGTTGGGGTCGGGGGCGTAGGGGCGGCGCGGCACCGTCAGGAACGTCATGCGATCGGTCGGTATGTCCCGTATACCTCGGACGAGTTCGTACATGTCGCGCAGCGACGCCAGCCCGGGGTCGGTGGTCAGCGAGGAGGTGGCGGCGCTCAGCAGCGGGTACAGCCGTGCCGGGTTCAGCAGGACGCCGTTGCTCTGCACCTTCGTGACGAGCGAGCCGAGGAACTGCTGCTGACGCTCCATCCGTTCGGTGTCGCTGCCGTTGCCCAGGCTGTGCCGGGCCCGGACGAACCCCAGTGCCTGCTCGCCCCGCAGGGTCTGCCGGCCGGCGGGCAGCTTCAGCTTGGCCTGCACGTCGTCGATCGGCTGGGTGAGGCAGACGTCCACCCCGCCGACGGCGTCGACCATCCGCTTGAACCCGCTGAAGTCGATGACCATGTGGTGGTCGATGCGGATACCCGTGAGCTTCTCCACCGTCCGGATCGTGCAGGCGGCCCCGCCCCACTCGAACGCCCAGTTGAACTGAGCGAAGGAGCCCCCGGTGCGGCTTCCGTCCGGCTGCAGGCAGGAGGGGATCTCCGTCATCAGGTCCCGGGGGATCGACACGGCGGTCGCGCTCCGGCGCTCCTTCGGCAGGTGCAGCAGGATGGTGGTGTCCGAGCGCTGGGTGCCCTTGTCCTCCCCGTAGCCGGCGTTGCCCCTGCCCGCACGCGAGTCGGAGCCGATCAGCAGGATGTTCTGGGCGCCCGTGGCGAGGCGCGCCGGGCGTTCGCGCTCGTAGCGCTCCAGCTCGGCAGCGGCGGAGGTGTCCTCGGTGATGTTCGCGTCGAGCTTGCCGTAGAGCCACCACCCGGTGGCCGCCCCCGCCAGCACCAGCAGTGCGAGCCCCAGGCCGATCCAGCGCAGCAACCGGTGCCTGCGGTCCCGCGGAGGCCGTCGCCCGCCTCCGGCCGCATCGCTGCCGTCCGGTATGCCTGAGCTGTCCGTCACTGGCGTGTGTCCCCTCGCCGCTGCGAGCAGCCGTACGGGTGAGCACGGCCACTGCCGATCCTGCCCCCGGGGTGCCGGAGCGGCCCGGGGGCGGGGTCGTGTCTAGGGCCGTACGGGTGACAGATCGGCCGTTCCCGACATTGATCGGTCCGGGTGACGGAGCGCGCCCCGGTATCAGGCCGTGTGGGTGACGCGCTCGCTCTCGGTGCGCTGGGCCAGCGCCTCGGCGGACAGCCGCTCCAGGTTCCGGCAGAGCACCACGGAGGCCCCCGCGGCCAGTGCGGCGTACAGCCCCGCGGACAGCCCTTCCCAGGTGTCGTAGCCGAGGCCGGTCAGGATCCGCGACCCCTCGCCGAGGCCGAGCCCGGCCGCGTCCTCGCGGGCCCGGGCGACCAGCGCCGTGTGCGAGAGCTCCTCGCCGCCGACGACCAGCGCGGGACCCTCGGGCTGCACCGGGACGAAGGGGGCGAAACGGTCGCCCTGTCCCGGCACCTCCACCGCGTAGTCCGCGAACCCCGCCGGAGGCTGCGGGAAGCGCCCGCCCAGCGGCCGCAGGGCCAGCGCCACCCGCTCGCCGTCGCACTCCAGCGCTCGTTCCAGCGTGTCCGGACCGCTGACGACGAGATCGGCGTCACCCGGTTCCCCGCCCACCGAGGCGACGACCCCGACCGCGTCGCAGGCGAGCAGCCACACGGCGCTCTGCCAGTGCGCGGGCAGCAGCAGCGCGAGCCGGTCCCCGGGCTCGGCTCCCAGGTCGCCCTGGAGCAGGTTCGCGGTCTTGGCCACCCAATTGGCGAAGGTCGCGACGGACAATTCGACGCGTTCGCCGGTGGCGTCGTCGTAGAAGGTGACGAGCGGGCGGCCCGGATCGGCCGCGAGCGCGGATTGCAGCAGGTCGGCAGGGGTGCGGTCAGTGGCGTTCACCCGGCACAGGGTACGCGGGCGCCCTCCTCCGTACGGGGGGCGCCGGTACCTCCGTACGGAGGAGGGGTGTCCGCGGGGCAGCGGACGGAGCATCAGATCTCGGATGGCGCCCCGCGGTGAGCGTGCCCACCATCCTTGTCATGCGTGGATTCCTTGCTTCCTCGATCGGCGTCGCGACGGCCGCCGCACTGGCCCTGCCCCTCGCGCTCCCGACTCCAGCACTCGCCGAAACCGTCCCCGTAACCCCGGCCGGGTCCACCCAGTCGCTGCCGCTCGTCCCCATGGGGGCCGCGGCGGACCGCATGCCCGGCGTCCCCGGGATGAGCGCCTCGCCCCGCGGCCCGGAGACGCAGGGGCTGCCCGCCCGTGAGGTCAGGACGTTCTCCCTCGTCGGTGTCGTCTGGGACGACGTCACCACCCAGCTCAACGGCCGCGTCCAGGTCCGTACGCGTTCCGTCCGGACCGCCACCTGGTCCGACTGGCAGGACGTCGAGGTCCACAACAGCGAGCACGCGGCCGACCCCGACGCGGTGGAGCGCGACTCCGGCCGGGTGCGCGGCGCCACCGCCCCCCTGTGGGTCGGTGAGTCCGACGGCGTGGAGGTCCGCGTCCAGGCGGAACCGGACGCCCCGGCCACTGCGGAGGGCACCGGGCTCCCCTCGGGCATGCGCATCGAACTCGTCGACCCGGGCGCGCAGGTGCCGGCCGGGTCCACCGACGGCAAGAACAGCGGCCCGGCCGACGACAAGGGCGAGGTGGTCGCGCCCGGCCTGACCATGGAGATGGCGGAGGCCTCCGCGGCGAACGTGCCGCACGCCCCGCTCGGCGCGAACGAGATCACCGAGCTCAACAAGGCCGACTCCACCGCCGACGCCGTCTTCGCCGGCGAACTCACCGCGGCAGCCGCCCCCTACATCGGGCCGCGCCCGCGGATCGTCACCCGCAGGGGGTGGGGCGCGGACGAGTCCCTGCGCGAGAAGGCCTTCGCCTACACGCGCACCGTCAAGGCGGCGTTCGTCCACCACAGCGCCTCCGGCAACAACTACGCCTGCAAGGACGCCCCGGCGGTGCTGCGCAGCCTGTACCGCTACCACGTGGTCAGCAGCGGCTGGCGCGACTTCGGCTACAACTTCGCCGTCGACAAGTGCGGCACGGTCTACGAGGGCCGCGCGGGCGGTGTCTCCAAGCCGGTCCTCGGAGCGCACACCATGGGCTTCAACACGGACAGCATGGGCGTGGCGGTGCTCGGCACCTTCACGAACTCGGCGCCGCCGGCGGCCGCCGTCGACGCGGTCGCCCGCCTCACCGCCTGGAAGCTCGGCCTCTTCGGCCGGGACCCGCGCGCCAAGACCACCCTCAAGTCGGGTGGCGGCAACCGCTACCCGAAGGGCAGGAACGTCTCGATGAACGTCATCTCGGGCCACCGGGACGGCTTCGCGACGGAATGCCCCGGCAGGCAGCTGTACGGCAAGCTCCCCACCACCCGCACCTCCTCGGCCAAGCTCCAGGGCCGCCCGTAGTCCCCGGGGCGGGCCGGGACGGCGGGCTCCGCCCGGAACCCGACGGCCCCGCCGCCCCGCCCCGACCCGCCCCGACCCGCCCCGGGCATGGCGACCGGGGCCGCAACACGGTTGCCGCGTCCGCGTCCGCGTCCGTGGCTTCGCCCGCGGACGAAGCCACGGCTCCGGGGCGGGCCGGCCGGCGGGCTACGCTCGACCCATGGCCGGCCGCTTCGACCCCCTCGACCGGACCGCCGTACGCGGCGGCCGCACCGACGTGCCCCCGGGCCGAGGCCGAGCCGCCGGCGCGGGTGCGAAGGAACGCCGCTGGACCCCCGACGGCCCCGTCGACCTCGGCCTCACGCTCGGTCCGCTCCGCCGCGGCCCCGCCGACCCCACCTTCCGCACCACGCCCGACGGCTCCGTCTGGCGCGCCACCCGCACCCCCGACGGGCCCGCCACCCTCCGGGTCTCCCGGACCGGCACGGAGATCGAGGCCGAGGCATGGGGAGCCGGCGGTGCCTGGCTGCTCGACCAGCTGCCCGCACTGCTCGGCGCGGGCGACGACCCGGCGGTCTTCGTGCCGCGCCACCGCCTCGTGCACGCCAGCCACCGCCGCCGCCCGGGCCTGCGCCTGACGCGTACCGGCCTGGTGCTGGAGTCCCTGATTCCCACGGTGCTGGAACAGAAGGTCACCGCCGACGAGGCGTACCGGGCCTGGCGCCGACTCGTACAGCAGTACGGCGAGCCCGCGCCCGGCCCCCACGGGCAGAACCTGCACGTCATGCCCGACCCCCGCACCTGGGCGATGATCCCGTCCTGGGACTGGCACCGGGCCGGTGTCGACGCCAAGCGCTCCGACACCATCGTCCGGGCCGTACGCGTCGCGAACCGTCTGGAGGAGGCGGCGGCCATGGACCTGGCCGGGGCCGCGCGCCGGCTGGAGGCCGTGCCCGGCATCGGCCCGTGGACCTCCGCCGAGACCCTCCAGCGCAGCAACGGCCACCCCGACGCCGTCACCACCGGCGATCTGCACCTGCCCGGCATCATCGGCTTCGCCCTCGCCGGCGACCGCGACGCCGACGACGCCGCCATGCTGGAACTCCTCGCGCCGTACGCCGGCCAGCGCCACCGGGCGGCCCGCCTCGTCCTCCTCGCGGGCCGCACCCCGCCCCGCCGCACCCCCCGCATGCCCCGCGGCGACATCGGCCGCTTCTGAGGGGCAGGGCAGGGCAGGGGGAGGAGGGGGCACGGCGGTCGTCAGCGGACCTCGACGAAGTCCTCCGCGGAGCGGCTCGGCCGCTGCGGCGGGGCCGCCGCCGGGTGGCCCACCGCCACCGCCCCCATCGGATCCCAGTCCGGCGGCAGCTCCAGGACCTCCCGCACCACGTCCCGGCAGAACATGGTCGAGGACACCCACGCCGATCCCAGCCGCTCACCGGCCAGCGCGACCAGCAGGTTCTGCACGCCGGCGCCCATGGCCACCACGAACATCTCCCGCTCAGCGGCGTCCCGCCGGGCGTGCCCGTAGTGGTGCGCCCCGTCCGTCACCAGACACGGCACCACCAGGTACGGGGCGGCCCGCAGCACGTCCCCGCGCCGCACCCGCTTCGCGATGGACTCCTCGGACCTGCCGTCCGACCGCAGGTCCGCGATCCATGCGTCGCGCATCGCGTCGAGCAACCGCAGCCGTGCGGGCTCGGACTCCAGCAGCACGAACCGCCACGGCGTCGTGTGGTGGGGTGCCGGGGCGGTCACGGCCGCCGCCACCGCCCGCCGCACCGCGCCCGGGTCCACCGGCTCCGCCGTGAAGGCCCGTACGGTGCGGCGCTGCGTCACGGCTTCCCGTACCGCCTCCGAGGTGCCCAGCCGGAACATGTCGTCGGCCGGCGTGCGCACCAGGTCCCGCGCCGTCGCCCCCTCGCCCAGGACGTGCGCCAGTCCGCGCACGACGGCCACCGGCAGGCCGGCGGCCTTGCCCTTGACCAGGTCGCCGGCGGCGGCGAGCTCGTCCGCCGTCGCCACCACGGTCGCGCTGAGCGGGTTGCCGTGGGCGTCGGTGGCGCCGCGCAGGTCGTCCAGGACCCGCACGCCGGCCGAGCCGATGGCCACGTCCGTCAGCCCGTTGCGCCACGGCCGCCCGAAGGTGTCCGTGACGACCACGCCCACGTCCACGCAGAGCGCGTCGCGCACTCCGGCGCGGATCGCGGCGGCCGAGGCGTCCGGATCCTCCGGGAGCAACAGCACGGTGCCGGGGGCGGTGTTGGAGGCGTCCACACCGGCCGCGGCCATCACCAGGCCCTGCCGGTTCTCGACGATCCGCAGGGTGCCCCGCCGCGCGACCACCCGTACGGTTTCCGCGTCGACGGCGGCCTCGCGTGACTCCGCCCGTACGATCCGCCCCTCGGCCTTGGACACGATCTTCGAGGTGACGAGCAGGACGTCGCCGTCGCACAGATCGGGGGCGGCCGTCGTGATCAGCTTGGCCAGGTCGTCGCCCGGCCTGACCTCCGGTATCCCGTCGACGGCCCGCACCTCGTACGAGGGGGCCGCCGTCACCGGGAGGCCTCCGCCAGCTCCAGCGCGGCCCGGGCCATCACGGCGGTGGCCGCCAGGTCGGTCATCATCAGCGGCACCGCGCGGCAGGTGATGCCGGCCGCCTCGACCTCGGCGACGGCGTCCGCGTCGGAGGTGTCGACGAGCCAGGCGTCGAGCAGTTCGGTCCCGTAGTGCAGGGCGACCGCGGCGGCGGTGGACTCGACGCCCACCGCGGCGAGCACCTTGTCGGCCATCCCGCGCACGGGCGCGCCGCCGACGATGGGGGAGAGGCCCACGACGGGGGCCCGGGCGGCGGCGACGGCGTCCCGGATGCCGGGCACGGCGAGGATCGTGCCGACCGAGACCACGGGGTTGGACGGCGGGAAGACGATCACGTCGGCCGCGGCGATGGCCTCCAGCACGCCGGGCGCGGGCTTGGCCTGCTCGGCCCCCACGGGTACGACGGCTTCCGCGTCCACCGAGGCGCGCAGCCGGACCCAGTACTCCTGGAAGTGGATGACCCGGCGCTCGCCCGTTCCGGCCTCGGTGATCGCGACGTGGGTCTCGACGCGGTCGTCGGACATCGGCAGCAGCCGCACCCCGGGCTGCCAGCGGTCGCAGAGTGCCTCGGTGACGGCACTGAGCGGGTAGCCGGCGCCGAGCATCTGCGTGCGGACGATGTGGGTGGCGAAGTCGCGGTCCCCGAGGCCGAACCAGGTGGGTCCGACCCCGTAGGCGGCGAGTTCCTCCTTGACGGTGAAGGACTCGTCGGTGCGGCCCCACCCCTGGTCCTCGTTGATGCCACCGCCGAGGGTGTACATCACCGTGTCCAGGTCGGGGCAGACCTTGAGCCCGAAGAGGTGAATGTCGTCACCGGTGTTGCCGATGACCGTGATGTCCGCGTCGGGCACCGCCGACTTGAGTCCGCGAAGGAACCGGGCGCCGCCTATACCGCCGGCCAGAACAACAATGCGCATGCAGACAGTCTGTCAGCCGAAGGCTGTCATGCGAGGGGTGGTGGTCGGGCGGCGGGTGGGACTGTCAGCCGAAGGCTGTCATGCGAGGGGTGGTGGTCGGGCGGCGGGTGGGGAGCCGGGGGCCGGTCGTGCTCAGGCGGGGACGGACTCGGACGCGGACGCGGCCGGGGAGCAGTTGTGCATCGGCATCTGGGTGAGCCCGGGGAAGTAGACGTGCAGGCTGACCGCGCCTTCGAGGGTGTCGTTGACGACCTCGTGGGTGTAGCCGGGGGCGAAGACGCGCTGGCCGCCGGCGCGGTGGGTGAGCCGTCCGCGGGAGGTGTGTTCGGTGAGCTCGCCCTCCAGGACCGTCAGGACGCCGGAGGAGGCGCCGTGGTCGTGCAGGCCGCTTCCCTGGCCGGGGACCCAGCTGAGCAGCCAGACCTCGTAGCCGGGGCCGGTGCGCAGCCGGTGGTACCAGCGGGTGGTGGCGTCGTACTGGACGAGGTGCTGCCAGGAGGCGCGGTCCTCGGCGATGGAGCGGGCCAGACCGACGAACTCGGCGACGGTGGCCGGATGTTCGCGGGCCGGCTGGAGGAGGTGCTGGACGGCGAGGATGTCGCCGGCGATCTGCAGGTCGCTTTCGACGGTCGCGGGGGCGGCGGTCGTGCTGGTGGTGGTGCTGTTCATCGGGGTGTACCTCGACGGATGTCAGTTGTGCTGGCGGTCGCTGTGGGGGGAGGGCCGGAGCTCTGGGGAGCCGGGGCTCCACGGGCATCAACAGCAGCAACAGCAACAGCGAACCTGGGCAGCGCACAGGAACCCACGAATGGGGGTCCGGGTGGTGGCTGCGGGCGCTGACATGCGAATAAGGAGAACGGGTGAGGGGTCCGGCTGTCAACTCAATGTCCGGTTTGGGGGAAAAGTTTCACCTCATCCGGTTGTCGCGCATGGAGAAAGGTTTGTGCAGTCTGCGGCGGGGCATACGGCGCTGCATCGGAAGTCAAACCTGATCCGGCCATGTCGTGACCTGAATGTGATCTACGCCGCTCTTCGGGATGCGCCGCAACCTCGTGTCGGGGTGGCGCGTGCATTACGGGTGAAGGTGACATCTGATGGCGCCGATGGCATGTGTCACGATTTTTGGCGATATGAACACTTTCTGCATAGGCTTGGTTCCGCAGAGTGAATAAGGGGCCCGATAGCAGATCCCGGCTTGACTGCCCCGGAGCCACGCACTTGTAATTTCACTCGTGTCGTTACGTAGCTATGAGTGACGACGTGACCACGGGGACGCACCAACAGAGCGAGGGGCGCACATGACCGAGCTGTTTCAGGAACTGCTGGTCGAGGAAGCGGACGAGGAGCTCGGATGGCAGGAGCGCGCCCTGTGCGCCCAGACCGACCCCGAATCCTTCTTTCCCGAGAAGGGCGGCTCCACCCGCGAGGCCAAGAAGGTCTGCCTCGCCTGTGAGGTCCGCTCCGAATGCCTTGAGTACGCCCTCGCCAACGACGAGCGATTCGGTATCTGGGGCGGCCTGTCCGAGCGCGAGCGCCGCCGCCTGAAAAAGGCGGCCGTCTGACACCGCCGGAGCCCCACCGGCCCGGCACCCGCAGTACCCCGCACGACATATCCGAACATCGGAGCACGGCGTCGAACGCGACGCACGGCCGAACACAGAGCACCGCACACGGTCCGCCTCCTGCACCTTCCCCGCAGGAGGCGGACCGCTGCTGTGGCAGCCGTTAGGGTGGGGCGCTGTCCAGCAGCCTCCGAGGGCACACCACCCCCGGACCCCCGGCCGGAGGGCCCGTACCGCGATGTCCCTGCACAGCCAGTCGACGGCCTCCTACCAGGCGCCCGTCACACCCGAGTTCCCCCGGCACGTCGTCACCGCGGTCCTCGTGGCCCACGACGGCGCCCGCTGGCTGCCCCGGACGCTCGCCGGCCTCCTCGGCCAGGAACGCCCCGCCCAGAGCCACGTCGCCGCCGACACCGGCAGCGCCGACGACTCCGCCCGGCTGCTCACCGAGGCCCTCGGCGACGACCGCGTCCTGCACCTCGCCCGCCGCACCGGATTCGGCACCGCCGTCGACGAATCCGCCCGCACCGCCGGCACCCTGACCCCCGAGGACCTCCCGTACCTCAAGCGCCCCAGCGGCTGGGACCCGGTCAGCCGCACCTGGCGCGACGACGCCTACGACCTCCCCGACCTGCCCCACGGCGAACCCGTCCAATGGCTCTGGCTCCTCCACGACGACAGCGCCCCCGAACCCGACGCCCTCGCCGAACTGCTCCGCGTCGCCGACGAGAACCCCGACGCAGCGATCATCGGCCCCAAGCTCCGCGGCTGGTACGACAACAAGCAGCTCCTCGAAGCCGGCGTCACCATCGCCCGCAGCGGCCGCCGCTGGACCGGGCTCGACCGCCGCGAACAGGACCAGGGCCAGCACGACCAGGTCCGCCCCGTCCTGTCCGTGTCCACCGCCGGCATGCTCGTGCGCCGCGACGTCTACGAAGAGCTCGGCGGCTTCGACCGGCGCCTGCCCCTCATGCGCGACGACGTCGACCTGTGCTGGCGCGCCCAGAGCGCCGGCCACACCGTCCTGGTCGCCCCGGACGCCGTCCTGCGCCACGCCGAGGCCTCCGCCCGCGAACGCCGCACCGTCGACTGCGCCGGCCGCACCACCGCCAGCCCGCACCGCGTCGACAAGGCCGGCGCCGTCTACACGATCCTCGCCAACAGCTCCGGCCGCGCCCTGCCCTACGTCCTGCTGCGCGTCCTGTTCGGCACCGTGCTGCGCACCCTCGCCTACCTCGTCGGCAAGGCCCCCGGCCAGGCCGTCGACGAGATCACCGGCCTCCTCGGCACACTGCTGCGCCCCGGCCGCCTCCTCGCCGCCCGCAGGGCCCGCCGCCGCCCCGCCGTCCCCGCCTCCGAACTGCGCCGGCTGTTCC
The DNA here is from genome assembly GCF_000612545.2 of Streptomyces sp. PCS3-D2. Taxonomy (GTDB): domain Bacteria; phylum Actinomycetota; class Actinomycetes; order Streptomycetales; family Streptomycetaceae; genus Streptomyces. The sequence goes on from NZ_CP097800.1 coordinate 4,643,673, forward strand.
CCCCGCCGGGAGCCTCCCTGCGGGCCAACGCCGACCAGCTCGCCGGCTACTTCGGCGGCGACCGCCACACCACCGCCGCCCCCGCCGGCCGGCACGGTGGCGGCAGCATCCTGAACGCGCCCGGCGAGGACGGCCCCTACGAGGAGACCGAGCGCTTCGCGCGCCTCAAGCGGATCGCCCGCAACCCGGCGCCCCTCCTCTTCGGACTCCTCCTCCTGGTCTCCCTCGCCGCCTGCCGCGCCCTGATCGGCGGAGGATCCCTCATGGGCGGCGCCCTGCTGCCCGCCCCCGCCGGCGGCCTGGACCTGTGGAGCATCCACACCGACGGCTGGCACCCCGTGGGCACCGGCTCCACCGCCGCCGCCCCGCCCTACCTGGCCGTCCTCGGCGCCCTCTCCACCCTGCTCCTCGGCTCCACCCAGGCCGCCCTGACCCTCCTGCTCGTCGGCTCCGTCCCGCTGGCCGGCCTCACCGCCTACTTCGCCTCCCGGCCGCTCGTCGAGTCCCGGCTGCTGCGCGCCTGGGCCGCCACCGCCTACGCCTTCCTCCCCGCCGTCACCGGCGCCCTCGCCGGCGGCCGCCTCGGCACCGCCGTCCTCGCCCTCGTGCTCCCCCTCATCGCCCGCTCCGCGATCGCCGCCTTCGGCCTCGGCGAGCCGGCGGCCACCGCCGAACAGCGGGGCGGCTGGCGCGCGGTGTGGACCTACACACTCCTGCTGACCCTCGCCACCGCCTTCACCCCGGCCGTCTGGCCGCTCGCCGTCCTCCTCGGCGCCGCCGCGCTCGTCCTGCGCCGCGCGCAGTGGAAGACGTACGGTCTGCGGCTGCTCGCCACCCTCACCGTCCCCCTCGTCGTCCTCGCCCCCTGGTCGCTCGGCCTGCTCACCCACCCGGGCCGCCTCCTCCAGGAGGCCGGACTGCCCTACGGAGCCGGCTCCGCGGGCGCGCTGGACCTGCTCGGCATCAGCCCCGGCGGTCCCGGCACCGGCGCGCGCCTGATCCTCGCCGGCATCGTCCTGGCCGCCCTGGCCGCCCTGCTCCGCGCCGACCGGCAGTTCGCCGTCCGCACCGCCTGGGCCACCGCCCTGGCCGCCCTCCTCCTTGCGGTCCTCGCCAACCGGACCGCCTGGGCCGGACCGGCCACCCTCGTGTACGGGGCCGCCCTCCTCGCTGCCGCCATGGTCGGCGCGGACGGCGCCAAGGACCGCGTCGCCGCCCGCAACTTCGGCTGGCGCCAGCCACTGGCCGCGCTGATCGCCCTCGCCGCCGCCGCGGGCCCGCTGATCGCCGCGGCCACCTGGACGCTCGCCGGCGCCGACGGCCCGCTCCAGCGGCGCGACCCGGTGCAGGTACCGGCCTTCGTCGCCGACGCCGGCGACGACGACAACCAGACCCGCACCCTGCTCCTCGACCTCGACGGCCCCGCCAAGGTCTCCTACAGCCTCGTCCGCGGCCCGGGCGGCCGCCTCGGCGACGCCGAGATCGCCGCCCGGACCGGCGACGACCCCCGGCTCGACAAGGTCGTCTCCAACCTCGTCGCAGGCTCCGGCGCCGACCAGTCCAGCCAGCTCAGCGCCTATGCCATCCGCTTCGTGATGTTCCGCCCCGGCGGTCCCGAGGAGATCCGCCGGGTCCTCGACGCCACCCCGGGCCTGAGCCGCCGCCACCAGCAGGACGGCACCGCCCTGTGGGGCGTCGAGCCCTGGCTGCCGCGCGCCGTCATCGTCTCCGCCCAGCCGGGCGAGGCCCCGATTCCGGTCGCCGCGGGCCCCGTCGAGGTTCACGGCAAGATCCCCGCGGGCGAGGCGGGCCGCGTCCTGCGCATCGCCGACCGGGCCGACGGCGGCTGGCAGGCCACCCTCGACGGCAAGCCGCTCACGTCGAAGACCCTCGACGGCTGGGCCCAGGGCTTCGAGCTCCCCGCCGGCGGAGGCAGCCTCGACCTCGTCCACGAGACGTCCCTGCTGCGGACCGCCTGGAACTGGACCCAGGGCCTGCTCGCCCTGGTCCTGCTGGTCATGGCCCTGCCCGGCCGACGGGCCGAGCTCGACGACGACCTGCCCGAGGAGGAGGTCGCGACCGCCTCGGGGCCCGGCCCCGGCGAAGCCTCGGAGGGCCGCCGCGCCCGCAGGCTCCGCGCCGAGGCCGAGGCGGACACCGCCCCCGGACCGGTGGAGACCGCGGCCGCCGCCGACCCCTACGCCCAGATTCCCGCGCAGTCGGCGTACGGCGAGGACTCCTATGCCTATCAGGCCTACGGCGACCCGAGCGGCTACGCGTACGAGCCCCAGCAGCCCCAGCAGCCCCAGGAGCAGTACCCGTACGAGCAGTACCCCGGGTACGACCAGCAGCAGGACGGCGCCGCCTACGAGACCCCCTACCCGCAGCACCACCCACAGCAGTACCCCTACCCGTACGAGCCCCACGAGCAGTACCCACCGCACGACGTCCACGCACAGCACGACCCGCGTCCCGACGGGAGCCCCCAGCAGTGAAGCAGCGCGCACCCCTGACGCTGGCGGCCGTGGTCGCGGCACTGGCCGCCCTCACCGGCGCGGCCGCCCTCACCGCGCCCGCCCCCGCGGGCGGGGCCCCCGACGCCAAGGCGGCGGCCTCGGCCCGGATGCCGGTCGAGCGATCCCTCCTGGTGTGCCCGGGGCCCAGCTCCTCGGACATCGCCGAGACCACGTACACCTCCTTCACGCCGGGTTCCCCCGCCGGCCAGGGCAAGGGCTCGGCCCGGCTGCTCGGCGCGACCAAGGACGCCAAACCCGTCCTGGAACCCAAAGAACCCGGCAAGCCGGTCGGCGCCACGGCCAGTGGTGCCGACGCCCCCGCACTCACCGGCAGCGCCGACGGGGTCCTCGCCCCCGGCTGGACGGCCCAGCTGACCACCAGGATCTCGGTCGGCCGGGCCCGGGGCCTGCTCGGCGTCGGCTGCACGGAGCCCGGCACCGACTTCTGGTTCCCCGGGGTCAGCACCGCCAAGGGGCGCGAGGACTACGTCCACCTCACCAACCCCGACGACGCGGCCGCCGTCGTCGACATCGCGCTCTTCGGCCCCGACGGCGCGGCCAAGACCGACGCGGGCGCCGGCGAGAACATCCGCGTCGACCCGAAGTCCACCAAGACCGTCCTGCTCTCCTCCCTCCTCCCGGCCACCCAGCTCGCCGACGCCACCGCCCACGTGACGACCCGGGCCGGTCGGGTGGGCGCCTCCGTGCAGGTCTCCGAGGAGAGCGTCGGCGCCGACTGGCTGCCCGCCTCCACCGACCCGGCGGGCTCGCTGGTGCTGCCCGGCATCCCGGCGGACGCCGCCTCCGTACGGCTGGTCGCCTTCGTGCCCGGCGAGGAGGACGCGGACCTGAAGCTGCGCCTGGCCGGACCGGGCGGCGCCATCAGCCCGGCGGGCAGTGAGCAGCTGCACGTCAAGGCGGGCATGACGGCGGTCATGGACCTCAAGGACCTGACCCGGGGCGAGCCGGGCTCGCTGCTGCTGGCCCCGGCGGACGCCAAGAAGACCACACCGCTGGTCGCCGCGGTCCGAGTGGTCCGCGGCAGCGGCGCCAAGCAGGAGCTCGGCTTCATCCCGGCCACCGGGCCGGTCGGCGATCGGGCCACCGTGGCCGACAACCGGCCCGAGGAGAACACCACCCTGCTGTCGCTGACCGCGCCGGGCGCTGATGCGAAGGTCAGGGTGACGGCGTCCCCGGGCACCGCAGGAGGCGAGCCCGCCTCCCAGGAGGTCACGGTCAAGGCGGGCACCACCCAGACGCTGACCCTGGCCCCCGCGGGCGGAAAGGGCTCCTACGCCCTCACCGTCGAAACCCTCTCGGGCGGCCCGGTCCACGCGGCCCGCACCCTTTCCCTCCCGAACGACGGCATCGCGATGTTCACCGTCCAGGCCCTCTCCGACGACCACTCCACGGTGTCGGTCCCCGAGGCCGAGCAGGACCTCTCCGTCCTGACCAGGTGACGGGCCGGGACCCCGCCGCGGCCGGATCAGTCCTGGCCGTAGCGGGGGTCCACCGTCTCCGGAGTGAGTCCGAGCAGCTCCGCCACCTGCTCCACCACGATCTCGTGCACCAGCAGCGCCTTCTCGTCGCGCGTCTTCGTACGGATCTCCACCGGCCGCCGGAAGACCATGATCCGGGCCGGCCGTCCCGGCCGGGACTCCGACACCGCACCGAGCGGCACCGCCTCGTCGTTCCAGCCGCCGTCGGCACCGCCCGGAGGCCCCGGCACGTCGCCGACCAGGAACTCCACCTCGGACAGCTGCGGCCAGCGCCGCTCCAGCCGCTCCACGGAGTCCCGCACGAGATCCCCGAACAGCTCCGCCCGGCTCGCCGCCAGGGGTACCTGGGGAGGAGCCAGCGGACCGCGCATCCCGCGCCCGTGCCGGTCCCGCCGACGCGTTCTGGGCTCGACGGGGACCCCCGCGGGAGGCTCGGCGGGGCAGGGGGGAAGAGGCGTGTCCGTCACCCCCGCAGGGTAGCTCCGAGCACGACACGGGGGAGTGAGCAGCGGTGGAGTCGTCGCGGCCCGGTCAAGAGTGCGGTACCGTCCAACGTCGTGAGCCTTGTACGTCGCTGTTCGCGCACCGCGTGCGGCCGCCCTGCCGTCGCGACACTGACGTACGTCTACGCCGATTCGACCGCAGTTCTCGGCCCGCTCGCCACATACGCCGAACCCCACTGCTACGACCTGTGCGCCGAGCACTCGGAGCGCCTGACGGCCCCGCGGGGCTGGGAGGTCGTCCGTCTGTCCGACGGGTCCGGTCCGTCGCGCCCCAGCGGCGACGACCTCGAAGCCCTGGCCAACGCCGTTCGCGAAGCCGCGCGCCCGCCGGCCCGTCCGGCCGGTCCCGGCGGATCCGGCACGTCCGGCAGGGGCGGCCAGAGCACCGGCGAGACCCGCCGCGGACACCTGCGCGTCCTCAGATCGCCGGATTCCTGACGCTCGGGCCATCTGCGGAACAGCTGTGGGTTCAAGGTAGGTTTTGCCGAACCGCACAGAACCTCAGGAGGGCAGGCAGTGGCCGCAGATCTTTCGAACATCGTCAAGGCGTATGACGTGCGTGGCGTTGTGCCGGACGAGTGGGACGAGTCGCTGGCGGAGCTGTTTGGTGGTGCTTTCGTCGAGGTCGTGGGTGGGTCGGCGATCGTGGTGGGGCATGACATGCGTCCGTCGTCGCCGGGGTTGTCGGCGGCGTTTGCGCGGGGTGCTGCGGCGCGTGGTGTGGATGTGACGTTGATCGGTTTGTGTTCGACGGATCAGTTGTATTACGCGTCGGGTGCGATGGGTCTGCCGGGTGCGATGTTCACGGCGTCGCATAATCCGGCGCGGTACAACGGGATCAAGATGTGTCGTGCGGGTGCGGCGCCGGTGGGTCGGGACACGGGGTTGTCGCAGATCCGGGTGTTGGTGGAGGGGTGGCTGGACGGGGGTGTTCCGGAGGTTCCGGCGGGGACGGTGCCGGGGGCGGTGACGGAGCGGGACTCCTTGAAGGGGTATGCGGAGCATCTGCGGTCTTTGGTGGATCTGGCGTCGATCCGTCCGTTGAAGGTGGTTGTGGACGCGGGCAACGGCATGGGCGGTCACACCGTCCCGACGGTGTTCGAGGGTCTGCCGCTGGAGGTGACGGAGATGTACTTCGAGCTGGACGGGACGTTCCCGAACCATGAGGCGAATCCGTTGGATCCGAAGAACATCGTGGATCTGCAGGCGCGGGTGTTGGCGGAGGGTGCGGATCTGGGGATCGCCTTCGACGGGGACGCGGACCGTTGTTTCATCGTGGACGAGCGTGGTGTGGGGGTGTCGCCGTCGGCGATCACGGCTCTGGTGGCGTCGCGTGAGCTGGCGCGTCACGGTGGGTCGGGCACGGTGATCCACAATCTGATCACGTCGTGGTCGGTGCCGGAGGTGGTGCGGGAGTGCGGTGGGACGCCGGTGCGTACTCGGGTGGGTCATTCCTTCATCAAGGAGGAGATGGCGAGGACGGGTGCGATCTTCGGTGGTGAGCATTCGGCGCACTACTACTTCAAGGACTTCTGGAACGCGGATACGGGGATGCTGGCGGCGTTGCATGTGTTGGCGGCTCTGGGGGGTCAGGACGGTCCGTTGTCGGAGTTGGTGGCGTCGTATGACCGGTATGAGGGGTCGGGGGAGATCAATTCGACGGTGGCGGACCAGGCGGGCCGGTTGGTGGCGGTGCGGGAGGCGTTCGCGGGTCGTGAGGGTGTGGAGCTGGATGAGTTGGACGGTTTGACGGTGACGGGTGCGGGGTGGTGGTTCAACGTGCGTGCTTCGAACACGGAGCCGTTGCTGCGGTTGAACGTTGAGGCTCGTGACGTGGACACGCTGTCCCGGGTCCGGGACGAGGCCCTGGCCCTGATCCGGGCCTGACCCCCGGCCCGGGGGCCCTGCCGGGGGCCGGGCCCTTTCCGACCCCCGGGCCCCCGGGCCCCCGCGCCCTCCGACCCGGGCCGGACCCCCGGCCCCGCCCTGAGTCCCTCCCCACCCCGGCCGGGCGGGCCCCGGGGCGCGGATCCGGCGGAGCGGAGATCCGCAACACCCGCCCCAGCGGTCCCGGCGCCCCCGCGCAGCCGGCCTCCCACCCCCGCCCGCCCCAAGCCGCACCGGCGGAGCCCCAGCGGTACGCTGACCACGCCCCACCCGCATCCCCGAAGGGAACCCACCCCATGCCGCTCGAAGCCGGCCTCCTGCAGATCCTGGCCTGCCCCGCCTGCCACGCGCCCCTCGAGGACAAGACGGCCGACGAGACCCCCGAGCTGCTCTGCACGGGCCAGGACTGCGGTCTCGCCTACCCGGTCCGCGACGGCATCCCGGTCCTCCTCGTGGACGAGGCCCGCCGACCCGCCTGACCGGCACCACCGCACCATCCGCAGATCACCGCACGACACCCGCACCGCAACACGCGCAGACAGGTTCCCGTCACCCAACAGCCGGAGGCCGCCATGCTCGACGAGTCGCTCCTCGACGCACCGGACGATCTCGCCCGCGTCGACCGACGGGGCCTGCTCCGCGGCGCGGCCGAGGCCGGGGCCAGGGTCCGTACGGCGGCCCGGCACGCGAGCGAGGCGGGCATCGCCACCCTGCGCCCCGACGGCCGACCGCGCGCGGTCCTGATCGCCGGGCCCGGCACCGCCGCCACCGGGGTCGCCGACCTGCTCGGAGCCCTCGCCGGCGCCTCCGCGCCGGTGATCCGCCTCGACCCCACCGGGGTCGCCCACGCCGCCGGGGCACTGCGCTGGTCCCTGCCCGGCTGGGCCGGGTCCGTCGACCTGCTGCTGGTGACCACCACCGACGGCACCGAGCCCGGGCTCGCCCTGCTCGCCGAGCAGGCCTACCGGCGCGGCTGCACCGTCGTCGCCGTCGCCCCCGAACGCTCACCGCTGAGCGAGGCGGTGGACGGCGCGCACGGCCTCCTCGTACCGATGGCCAAGGCCCCGTACCAGGAGTTCGACGAGTCCGCAGCCGCGGGCCCGGGCGCCCTGTGGGCCCTGCTGACACCCCTGCTGCTGCTCCTCGACAAGGTCGGCCTGATCACCGCGGCCCCCGACACCCTCCAGCTCGTCGCCGACCGGCTCGACCGGACGGCCGAACGCTGCGGGCCCGCCATCGCCACCTACTCCAACCCGGCCAAGACCCTCGCCGCCGAGCTCGCGGACTCGCTGCCGCTCATCTGGACCGAGGGAACCGGCGCCGGCCCCGCCGGCCGCCGCTTCGCCGCCACCCTCGCCGAGCTCGCCGGCCGCCCCGCGCTGGCCGCCGCGCTCCCCGAGGCACTGCCCGCCCACGGTGTCCTGCTCGCCGGCGACTTCGCCGCAGGTGCCGACCCCGACGACTTCTTCCGGGACCGGGTCGAAGAGCCCCAGGCCCTTCGCGCCCGTGTCGTTCTGCTGCGGGACCGGCCGGCCGGCGGCCTCACCGCCGCCCCCGCCGCACGCGAGCTCGCCCTCAGCCACGACACGGCGATCAGCGAGCTCGAACCGGAGGAAGGCGCCGAGCTGGAGCAGCTCGCCGAGCTGCTCGCCGTCACGGACTTCGCCACCGCCTACCTGGCGCTGGCGTCCGGGGGACACGGCTGACAACCGCGCACGTGCCCGGATCTCTCCAGGAAGACGACGATGGACCGCCTGACCAACACGATCCGCCCCTACGCCTGGGGATCCACCACGGCCCTGCCCGCGCTCCTCGGTGTCGAACCCACCGGTGAGCCGCAGGCCGAGCTGTGGATGGGAGCCCACCCGGGCGCCCCGTCGCGCGTCGACCGCGGTGCCGGGGTCAGGACGCTCGCGGAGGTCATCGCCGCCGACCCCGTGGGGGAGCTCGGTGCCGCCACCGTGGCCAAGTTCGGCCCCCGGCTGCCCTTCCTCTTCAAGATCCTCGCCGCCGGCGCTCCGCTCTCCCTCCAGGTCCACCCCGACGAGACCCGGGCGAAGGCGGGATTCGAGGACGAGGAGCGGCGCGGCATCCCGATCGACGCGGCGCACCGCAACTACAAGGACCCCCACCACAAGCCCGAGATGATCTGCGCGATCACCACCTTCGAGGGGCTGTGCGGCTTCCGCTCCCCGCGGGCGTCCGCGGACCTCTTCGAAGGGCTGGGCGTGGGCTCCCTCAAGCCGTACGCCGACCTGCTGCGCGCGCACCCCGAAGAGGCCGCGCTGCGCGAGGTGCTGACCGCCGTACTGAGCGCGGACCGCGAGCAGATGGCCCGTACGGTCGCCGAGACCGCGGCCGCCGCCGAGCGCCTGGGCGGCGAGTACGCCACGTACGCCGCCCTGGTCCACGAGTACCCGGGGGACCCCGGCGTCATCGCGGCGATGCTGCTCAACCACGTCCGACTCCAGCCCGGCGAGGCGCTGTTCCTCGGCGCGGGGGTTCCGCACGCCTACTTCGACGGCCTCGGCGTCGAACTGCTGGCCAACTCGGACAACGTGCTGCGCGCCGGTCTCACCCCCAAGCACGTGGACGTGCCCGAGCTGCTGAAGATCGTGAGGTTCGAGCCGAGCGACCCGACCGTCATGCGCCCCGAGGGGGACGGCGGCGAGGAGGTCTACGAGGCCCCCGTCGACGAGTTCCGGCTCTCCCGCTTCCTCCTCGCGCCCGGTGGCACCCCGCAGGTGCTCCCGGACGGCGCCCCGCAGATCCTGCTGTGCACGGCGGGCTCCGTGCAGGCCGGTGAACTGGCCCTGTCGCCGGGCGGATCGGCCTTCGTACCGGCGGGCGAAAAGGTCGAACTGGCCGGAAACGGAACGGTCTTCCGGGCCACCGTGGCCGTCTGACGCGGCGTCGGTGCCCGGGGCTGCAACAATGTGCGGCCGTAGTCACCGGCCCAGGAAGGACACCCCGCACCCATGAGCGCGTCGGGCGGTACCAAGGCGATCGTGGCGGCCCTCGCCGCCAACCTCGCCATCGCTGTAGCCAAATTCGTGGCGTTCCTCTTCAGCGGCTCGTCGTCGATGCTCGCGGAGAGCGTCCACTCGGTGGCCGACTCCGGGAACCAGGGCCTGCTCCTGCTCGGAGGGAAGAAGGCCCAGCGCGAGGCGACACCGCAACACCCCTTCGGGTACGGGCGCGAGCGCTACATCTACGCCTTCCTCGTGTCCATCGTGCTCTTCACCGTCGGTGGCATGTTCGCCATCTACGAGGGCTACGAGAAGATCCACGACCCGCACCCGATCGAGGCCTGGTACTGGCCGGTTGGCGTCCTGGTCTTCGCGATCATCGCCGAGTCCTTCTCCTTCCGTACCGCCATCAAGGAATCCAACGAGATCCGCGGCAAGCTCACGTGGACCCAGTTCATCCGGCGGGCCAAGGCCCCCGAACTGCCGGTCGTCCTCCTGGAGGACTTCGGCGCCCTCATCGGCCTGGTCCTGGCCCTCGGCGGCGTCGGCCTCGCCCTGCTGACCGGCGACGGTGTCTGGGACGGCATCGGCACCCTGTGCATCGGCGTCCTGCTCATCGTCATCGCGATCGTCCTGGCCGCGGAGACCAAGTCCCTGCTGCTCGGTGAGGCCGCCGGCGTCGAAGAGGTCGAGAAGATCAAGGCCGCGGCCGTCGACGGGGACGTCGTCACCCGCGTCATCCACATGCGCACCCTGCACCTCGGCCCCGAAGAGCTCCTCGTCGCGGCCAAGATCGCCGTCGAGGGCAACGACACCGCGGCCGAGGTGGCGGACGCGATCAACGCCGCCGAGGCGCGCATCCGCGAGGCGGTCCCGATCGCCCGGGTGATCTACCTGGAGCCGGACATCTACCGCCCCGAAGCCGCCAAGTAGTCCCGGGCGGTTCCCGTCCGTGCGCCGAAGGCCCCCGCGGGCAGCCCGCGGGGGCCTTCGGCGCACGTGCAGGGACTACGGCACGTCCACCTGCGTGGCGCCCCAGACGGGCCCGGGCGCCTCGGCCGGCCTGCGCCGCCGGACCACGAGCGAGGCGATCCCCAGCCCGAGTGACAGAGGCAGGAGGCAGATCCCGGCGGACAGGGGCAGGCCGAGGACCACCATCAGCGGGGACTCCTCGTGCATCCCGGAATCGACCCCGGTCACCGCGGCCAGCGGCAGCGTCCCCCGGTGGTGTTCCGGATGGAACCGGGAGTCCTGGGAGTTGCCGCGGTTGTCGCCCAGCACGAACATGCGTCCCTGCGGCACCGAGACGGCGAAGCCCACTCCGCCGGCCCCGGCTTCGCCATCGGGCACGTACGGCTCGTCGAGGGGCTTTCCGTTGAGGGCCAGCGTCCGGTCGCCCATCGTGTAGGCGATGTGGTCCCCGCCCAGCGCCACCACACGTCCGACGAACGGGCCGTCGTACCCCCACTCGGCCGGGTCGTAGGTGACCACGTCACCGCGCCGGACCTCACCGTGGTCCTTCTCCATCAGAAGCAAGCTCCCGACGGGGATCGTGGGCAGCATGTTGTCGCCGAACTGCTTCACCGGGGTGAACCGGACGCGCATGTACGCCAGCGGACCGGCGATCAGCATGACGCCGAGCACCAGCAGGGCGATCGCCCAGATCCCCCGACGCCGTCCAGGCCTGCGTGCCATGAATCCCCCATCCCTCCCACCAGTACGAACGGCTGGAAGATTATGGTCTGGCCGAAAAGGCGCATCGGGTGGGGGTGAGACCGGACGCCACGCCATCCGGGCCGGCCCAGTTCTCCGTCCGACTGGGGCCGCCGCCGCCGATCGGTGTAGATTCGTGGGCAGTGTCAGGCGTCGCTGCTGATGGCGGGTCGGGCGGTCCCTGCGACCGGCCGAGGGGAGAGAGGACCCCCGACGGACTGTGCCCGGTGTCCCGTCCCCAGGACGGCGCACGGAACAGCCGTACCCACCTCTCGAACCATGAGGAGCAGCACCCATGGACTTCAAGGTCGCAGACCTCTCCCTCGCCGCCTTCGGCCGCAAGGAGATCACCCTGGCGGAGCACGAGATGCCGGGTCTGATGTCGATCCGCCGGGAGTACGCCGAGGCGCAGCCCCTGGCCGGCGCCCGCATCACCGGCTCGCTGCACATGACCGTGCAGACGGCCGTGCTCATCGAGACCCTCGTCGCCCTCGGCGCCGACGTCCGCTGGGCCTCCTGCAACATCTTCTCCACCCAGGACCACGCTGCCGCCGCCATCGCGGTGGGCCCGAACGGCACCCCGGAGAACCCGCAGGGCGTCCCGGTCTTCGCCTGGAAGGGCGAGACGCTGGAGGAGTACTGGTGGTGCACGGAGCAGGCGCTGACCTGGCCGAACACCTCCACCGGCGGCCCGAACATGATCCTCGACGACGGTGGTGACGCCACCCTCCTCGTCCACAAGGGCGTCGAGTTCGAAAAGGCCGGCGAAGCCCCGGACCCGTCCACCGCGGACTCCGAGGAGTACGCGCACATCCTCACCCTGCTGAACCGCACCCTCGGCGAGAACCCGCAGAAGTGGACGCAGCTCGCGTCCGAGATCCGCGGCGTGACCGAGGAGACCACCACCGGTGTGCACCGTCTCTACGAGATGATGCAGGCCGGTGACCTGCTCTTCCCGGCGATCAACGTGAACGACGCCGTCACCAAGTCGAAGTTCGACAACAAGTACGGCTGCCGCCACTCCCTGATCGACGGCATCAACCGCGCCACGGACGTCCTCATCGGCGGCAAGGTCGCCGTCGTCTTCGGCTACGGCGACGTCGGCAAGGGCTGCGCCGAGTCCCTCCGCGGCCAGGGCGCGCGCGTCATCGTCACCGAGATCGACCCGATCTGCGCCCTCCAGGCGGCCATGGACGGCTACCAGGTCGCCACGCTGGACGACGTCGTCGAGACGGCCGACATCTTCATCACCACGACCGGCAACAAGGACATCATCATGGCCTCGGACATGGCCAAGATGAAGCACCAGGCCATCGTCGGCAACATCGGCCACTTTGACAACGAGATCGACATGGCCGGCCTGGCCAAGGTCGACGGCATTGTCAAGGACGAGGTCAAGCCCCAGGTCCACACCTGGACGTTCCCCGACGGCAAGGTCCTGATCGTCCTGTCCGAGGGCCGCCTGCTGAACCTCGGCAACGCGACCGGCCACCCGTCCTTCGTCATGTCGAACTCCTTCGCGGACCAGACCCTGGCCCAGATCGAGCTCTTCACCAAGCCGGAGGAGTACCCGACCGACGTCTACGTGCTCCCCAAGCACCTCGACGAGAAGGTCGCCCGCCTGCACCTCGACGCCCTCGGCGTCAAGCTCACCACCCTCCGCCCGGAGCAGGCCGCCTACATCGGCGTCAAGGTCGAGGGCCCGTACAAGCCGGACCACTACCGCTACTGATCACCAGCCGATCAGCGGCGGACGGACCTGAAGCAGGCCCCCGGCACCCGTGCCGGGGGCCTGCCCCGTATCCCCGATCCGAAGAAGTGTGCGCACCATGCCCCGCGGCCGATACTCGCTCCACGACCCGCACGACCACGCCCCGCTCGGCGAGGAGCACTTCCACTGCGCCCCCGGCCCCTCCGGCTGGCGCTACGTCTCCCAGCTGACCGCCCCGGACGGCGAGCACCGCGGCTCCGTCGACCTCGCGATCGACGAACTCGGCCGGCCCATCCGCCTGGAGGTCAACGCCGCGAGCTGGCAGGTCCGCGGAGCCGCCCTCGACGGCGTCACCTGGGTCCGCACCGACCCCACCGGAACCGAGGCCGCCGAGGGCAACATCGCCGCCCCCGGCTTCACTGGCACGTCTCCGGCCTTCCTGATCGCCACGGCCCGGCTGCTGCGCCCGGCCCCCGGCGCGCCCGCCACCCGTGTCCGGCTGCTCGCCCTCACCGACCCGGTCCTGGCCCCGCGTACGGTCGACCAGGCCTGGGCCCTGGTGGGCCGCGAGGAGCACCCCACGGACAGCGGCCCGCTCCTGGTGGACGAGTACCGCGTCACGGCCCTGGACACCGGCGAGGTCCACACCGTCCACATCGCCGGCGACGTGGTCCTCTCCGCCCCGGGCATCGAACTGGAGCACCTCGAAACCCCGCCCTCGGCCTTCGAGGAGTGATGACCCCTCCGCCCTCAGGCGGGCGGAGCGAACCCGCCGGCCCGCGGAACCTCCGCGGGAGGCGTCGGCGCCACGGGCGCGGGTGTGACGTACGGGGTCGGGGAGGGGGCCGGCGTCGGGGGCACGGCAGCGGTCGGTACCGGCCCGAAGCCGGTGACGGCCGACGGGACGGGTGGGGCCGCGGCAGCGGAGGCCGCGTGGAAGGCACGGGCGGCATCGCGCGACTGGCGCTCATGGACCACGGCCATCAGGAAGGCCGCGGCCGGCACCCCTGCCGGCGGCGGCGCACCCGTACGCGCCACGAGGTCGTCCGCGAGCCGCGCCGCCATCGCCGCACCCACGTGCGGATCCAGCTGGTTCATCCGCGTCAGGTACTGGCGGATCGCCAGCCACAGCCCGTCCGGCACGGCTGACAGGTCCAGCTGGGTGAACCGCCCGGCCAGCCACGGCGGTGGCGCCGGTACCGGCATCACCCGCGCTCCCGGCACCCGCTCCCGAACCACCAGGGTCCCCGCGAAGACGTCTCCGAGCCGCCGCCCGCGCACCGACACCAGCGAGGCGATGGCCGCGACCGCGCCGAAGGTCAGCAGCAGCTCCACCACCCCGAGGGCGCCGCGCACCAGCGCGTGCCGGAACCGGATCGGCCCGCCGTCGTCGCGCACCACCCGCAGCCCGCAGGCGAGCTTGCCCAGAGATCGCCCATGGGACAGCGTCTCCACCGCGATCGGGATGCCGACCAGCAGCAACACGAAGCTCGCCACCGCGACGGCGGCTTGGGCGGCCGGGTCCAGCGAGGCCGTCGCCATGGTCAGCCCGACCCCGATGAGCACGTAGGCGGTGACGTAGACGGCCAGGTCCAGGAGGATGGCCAGCGCGCGGCTGGGCAGCCTCGCAGGCCGCAGCCCCAGGACGACCGCGTCCCCCGTCACCAGTTCGCTCACCGCAGCACCTCTCACGTGACCTGCCCCGCCCCTACCGCATCAAGTCTGCCAAGCTGACCACACTAGGAATAGGCAGCGGCCAGGGGGCCTGGCAGGGGAGCGCACCGGATGGATCTCGATGTCTTCGTCACGGCACACCGCGCGGAGTGGGCCCGCCTGGAGCAGCTCCTGGGCCGCGGTCGCAAGCTCACGGGCGAGGAGGCCGACGAGCTCGTCGCGCTCTACCAGCGCACCTCGACGCACCTCTCCCTCATCCAGTCCAGTGCCCCCGACCCCATGCTCACCGGGCGGCTCACCCAGCTCGTCGCCCGGGCCCGCGCCACGGTCACGGGCACCCGCCGCGCGAGCTGGCGCGACGCCGCCCTCTTCTTCGCCGTCGGCTTCCCGGCCGCGGTCTACCGCAGCCGCCGCTGGTGGATACCGACGGCGCTGCTCTCCACTGCGCTCGGCGTCCTCATCGGCTGGTGGATAGCGACGCACCCCGAGGTCCAGGGCGCCATCGCGGCCCCCGAACACCTGAAGGAGCTCACGGAGCCGGGCGGCGAGTACGAGACGTACTACTCCAGCAACCCCGCGGGCTCCTTCGCCGCCCAGGTCTGGACGAACAACGCCCAGGCGGCTGCCATGTGCCTCGTCCTCGGAGCCTTCCTGGGGATCCCGGTGCTGTGGATCCTCTTCCTGAACATGGCCAACCTCGGGGTGGGCCTCGGCCTGATGGCCTCCGCCGGCCGGCTCGACGTCTTCCTCGGCCTGATCCTGCCGCACGGCCTGCTCGAACTGACCGCCGTCTTCGTGGCGGCGGGCACCGGCCTGAGGCTGGGCTGGACGGTCATCGACCCGGGCCCCCGCACCCGCCGCACGGCCCTCGCCGAGCAGGGCCGTGCGGCTCTCGGCATGGCCATCGGCCTCGCGGCGGTCCTGTTCGTCTCCGGTCTGATCGAAGGCTTCGTCACCCCCTCGGGCCTCCCGACCTGGGCACGCATCACGATCGGCGTGGCCGCCGAGGCGGCGTTCCTGCTCTACGTCTTCGTCCTGGGCGGCAGGGCCGCCCGCGCCGGCGAGCACGGCGACGTCGCGGCCGCCGACCGCACGGCAACGCTCCCGACCGCCGCCTGATGTGCGTACAAGCCTGCTGAGCTGCTAGTCTCCTCGTCGTCCCGCAAACGCCGTTGACACGGAACGAGCGGGGAGGTAGATTCGAACGGTTGCCTCGAACTGGACAAGTTCGGCAGCGACGGTTTAAACTCTCTCTCACCCCCATGGACCTCAAGATCCAATCGGGGTACGTCCGACTTTCCATTTCAGGAATTCGAAGCCGGGGAAATCCGGTGGAAATCTTCTGATAGAGTCGGAACCGCCGGAAAGGGAAACGCGAAAGCGAAAACCTGGAAAGCGCCGAGGAAATCGGACACGAAAGAGTCTGATAGAGTCGGAAACGCAAGACAGCAGAACGAAAGCCCGGAGGAAAGCCGCAGCGAGTGTCGCTGGGGTGAGTACAAAGGAAGCGTCCGTTCCTTGAGAACTCAACAGCGTGCCAAAAATCAACGCCAGAAGTTGATACCCCGTCCACTTCGGTGGATGAGGTTCCTTTGAAAAGTCCTGTTCGGCCTTCGGGTGCGGGCAGGCAATTAAACACAGCGAGGACGTTGTGGTCAGTCGGTCTTATTCCGACCGTGACTGGCCCGCTCTTTCGTGTGTGTGCACCCGATTACGGGTAAACATTCATGGAGAGTTTGATCCTGGCTCAGGACGAACGCTGGCGGCGTGCTTAACACATGCAAGTCGAACGATGAAGCCCTTCGGGGTGGATTAGTGGCGAACGGGTGAGTAACACGTGGGCAATCTGCCCTTCA